>JAIOSN010000030.1 GCA_021107605.1 Anaerolineae bacterium
ACGCATCTTGGTCAGCTGCGGGACTGCCACCAACGCCACCACACCCAATATCAGCCACCAATTACTACGGATAAATTCCGTTCCTCCAGACTGCGAACGCATGGGGGTCTCAGACAGGGTGGGATCGGTACCCGGTGCGGCGTGCTCCACTCGTAAGCGAGCCATTACTTACTCCAATCCCTGGGATTCTTGACCTGGCCAATAGCCCAGGATAGCACCATACTAGCCGATAGTATCCCTCCGAAAGTGTAGAGTAGACCCCCAGAATTAACCATGTCAATAAAACTCTTACCATGACCCAACCACTGACCAGATGGTGAGTTCGGATCGGCGGGATCGCCGCCAAAGTCAATTCCCAGCAAGGGTGGATCGCCCTGCCCCTGGTAGGGGTTCGTTGTGGGTGTGGGGATCAGCCAGATTGTGGGGGTTGGGAGCGGATCGCTCTGACCTCCAAACACGCTATCGCATGTGATGTTGAGTTGAGCGGTCGTGGTTATGGCTGCCGTATTGAGTAACGTCAACGTGGATGATAGCGCGCCGCGCGTGTAGAAAGAGGTCAGCACGCTGCCGCACTCGCCCAGGAAAAGCCCGTTGCCGTAGACATGCACTTCAGCGGTGGATGAGCACTCAACTGTTGCTTCGATGCAGGTGTCACACGGCTGGATGTCTATCCATCTCTCAGACTCCGGAGAGAGCGTCTCTGTCAAGACGATGGAATTGCACGCCTGGGGCGCGCTGGGCGCGGGGGTGGGGGTGGGTGGCGGCGGACAAAAGCCACAGACCATACACTCGCGAGCAGTGTGATCAGCTGGAACGGTGTAAGTATCCCCAGCATGGACAGTAAAGCTATCTACCTGCTGTTCATCGGAGTCGTAAACCGTAACCTCAGAGTCACAGGGACACTCGGCAGCCGGGGCAATGATGTGACCGGCGGGCCAGACAGGACGGCAAGGGGAGGGTCCGCAAGAAAGACTAACATATGCAGAATGATTAAGAGGGACTAAATAGGACTCGCCAGCAGGTATGGTGTAATTCCCGATGGGATCGCCGCCCTCATCGAACACGGTAAAGTGAGCGTCGCAATTACCCTGTGTCGAGCAGACGTAATACCCCCCGGCGACCCACCAATGATCAGAAGCCAGTACACTACTACTGCTCCATAGGAACAGAATCGTTATTACAAATAATAACAAACAGCGGTTTTTCATCACATCCTCTACAAGCTTATGTACCGGGGACAAAACCACCCAAGGCTTGAATCACCTGGAGTATCAGGTCAACAATTTTCATTATCCATTCGATTGCGCGGATGATAAACTTCTCCAGCGACCAGGGGATAAAGAGCGCCAAATCCAATAGATTGACAATGGTGATCCAACCCAGCCCAATAAAAACAAACGTTAGGTTCAGGCCGGTTGCGCCAATACCAGAAAGCCCTCTCAGATACGCTACGGAGGTCTGTATAGCGGCAGTCGACGCCGTTGCCATACTGTAAAGGCTGTTGTATTGGGTCGTGTCACTCTGTGCTGTTACGTCTGTTTGTGGCGAGCCAATCAATGACTGCATACGACTGATGGGTGCACGTACCGCCGCGATCTGTTCGTTGACGCGGCTGAATTCCCGCTGCTGCATACTCTCAACCGTGTTCATGGTGCTGGCGATGCGTGCTGAGATAGCCTCGATTCCAGCAATTGCGCTGGGCCAATTCGCACTGTTAATTACTGGCAGTACCAGTGACGGGAATGTGAGCGGCTGTACATCGGCAGGCATGGCGGGCAAAGGCACCGGCAGGGCGACCGGTTCCCCGGTATCCGCGGCCACTGCCGTCGGGAAGAGCAGTATTAGAGCAACAATTACAATAAGCCTGCTATTTTTTCTATCCATTTTCTCCCTTTTCCCAACGTGAATCCAATCAGTCCCCAGGTTATCAGCCCCATTGCCACAAAGTTCAACGCCGTCAAGGGCGTATCGTCAATCGCGTCACTGACCCACTCAACCCCTGCCCAGAGATACATCGCGTATCCCCCCATTCCTTGTCCAAAATCCGCCTTCGTGTCACCGAACAGAGCGCCGCGGTAGCCCGTCACGAGCACTGCGAACACATCGTACGTGCTGCCAAACAGCTGTAAGAAGCTGTGGAATTCCAAACTGATCTCGTCTCCCAGAGCTCGTATGAAAATCCGGCTGTTTTGGACAATTTGGAGTAGGTCTATTCCGGTCACGGCACTGATTACCGCGTTTATATGTCCGATCCACCAGGCCAGTCCCAGAGTGAATATATCATTCAGCCACTCCATAACTTTATAGAACGCCACAGATAACCAGTCAATGGCGTTGCGGATACTAGTGTAATAGCTGACGATCTGCCTCCATAGCCAGGCGCTCGCCAGACTAAAGAGCTGTTTATACCACTCAATCCAACCAGTCAAGCTAAATAAGTTTTCGGGGACTTGAGGAAGAAGCTCAATCAACTTGTGTAACTGGGTTAGCAGCCAGTTAAACGCTGTGTTGATCAGCGCGGTCAAGATACAGACCAGCCAGAGCAGCACCTCACCCAGCTTTTGCGCCAACCAGTGAATCCAATCTCCAATTGCTGTGATAGAAAAATCCGGATGATCGGTGAATACAGGGCGCGGGCCACAGTCAGGTATCGGTAACGGTGTGAAGCCGGGCAGACCATCGTTCAGGTTAGTCAGACACACCCTGTCTATATATGTATGGCGCGCCGCGATTTGAACGAAGCCGGAGATCATAGCGGCGGCCTGAAGCGTCTCGTAACTACTACCCACTGAAAACGATTTATAGGTATCCGTGAACGGCCACCCTGCACCACGCAAGCCGAAGGTCACGTCAGCATCGTCATCACCGTAGGAGCGCACCGCCGCGCTCATCTCCCAGTTGCCATATTCGAGCAGAGGAGAAAGTATCACCGCGTTTAGATCGCCATCCCCGATAATGCGTACTGCCCCGTTGGATTCGTCAGGGTTGTGGTTTGCCCCGACACCTGGCGAAACGTCCCACCCCTCCAAGTCATTCTCAAAATCGTAGAAATACGTACAATAGCGCGGTCGGGTCGGAGGCCGGTCAATCACGCAGGCCGAGGATAACAACGTGGGGTCTCCGGTAGTTCTGTAAGCGGCTGCGACGTCTGGCCCGGCTATGCCTGATAGACCACCGGGTACGGTTACGGTGTAGACATCTGCGCTGCCGCCATTAACCGAGTAACTATTTCCATTGACCGTCGCTAACCCGTAAATGAGCGCACTGGCAGAAGGGTTTTCCAGGCGATAGCGGACGGCAAGGTAGGCGTAAGTAGTGGTTATGTTGGCGCTTTGCCAAATCGATGTCAGCGTTAGCGATATCGGATCATTAAGCAATTCAATGCCATCAGAACAATACTCAGCAGCCGTGGCAGGAATTACACAAGCGGAGAGTAATCGCAGGCCGTTGGAGTCATTGTTGAGCACGCTCAAATTAGCCATGGTCCCGCCCACGCCGTAGGTTGGCGTGGTGTAGGTAATGACAGTTGTAGCAGATTGATATAGCGTGGATTCTATGCCATTGACGCTCACATCTGCATTAAGTGTAATAGTTGGGGAGAAGATGAAGCGGGTCTTCAATCTGTCATAGGGCGTGGAAATCGTGCTAGTCCATTCCACGCTGGGGGAAATCGTAGTGGTGGCGGTCACGGCCTCAATACCGTCGGGGCAATAGTTAGGGGGCGGAGGCGAAAAGTCGGACACACAAATCTCCGCCGAGTGCTCTCCGTGAGAGAGAGAGTTCTTGTTCCAGGTGGATTCCAGGACAACATAGTTATGGCCTATGGCGTCGAGCGAATCAGAAAAGACATACGCCGCAAATGCTATGCCATGAGCGGATCCAATGTAATCGCTTACAATGCTATCCCTCCAAGTTGCATGGGCGGAATAGACGCTCTCAGGCGCGCCATAGTCGATATTGCTAGCCAATATTGATCCCGTGGCGACAACCTCCACCGAACCTGTAAGAACATGAATTGCCCACGCCTGGGAAGGGTATCCTCCCCCATCGTGCTCCCAAAACACATCCTTACAGGTAGTAGTAAATGGCTCGCAGTCCGTAAAGGGAGGCGTGTCTCCTACACACAGTTCAACAACGGTATCAGATTGCGCAACCATAGTAGTGGGAGACAAAAACAACGCCATTTGTCCCAAGCCTGCTAGCGCAAGGGCAAGGACAATCACAACACCAATCTGCTTGTACTGCGTATACTTCTTATTCATATTATCCCCCTGGATATTTGATAATCAACGGCAACATGATGCCGGGGTTGCTGAGCCACGCCATCCCTCCATTCCACCGATAGACAGGCTGCCCCACCTTGATTGCTTGCCATTGCCGGGCAACGCGCTCCTGATGGAAATACTCCAATTCAAATTCAGCGATGG
>JAIOSN010000201.1 GCA_021107605.1 Anaerolineae bacterium
TGTAAGGCGGTCAAGTAAACCATGGGGGTATTTGATATTGGGCTGCTCAACGTGAATTCAGTTCGATCTAGTTTGGAGGGTAAGTTGACCAATGCCCCTGATATCTACAATTGCTAAAGTCCATAGATGGGCATTGTACACAAAACATCCGCTCTTTGCTCGCGCCGTTGCCGAGCTTGATGCCACGCAGTGGTATGAGCCTGAACGTATCCAGAAGCGTGTGTGGTCACGTATGCAATCTTTGTTGGCGTATGCGTATAAACATGTCTCGTACTATCGCCAATTGTTTCAGGAGCAGCACATCTGTCCCCAAGACATCCGAAACCCTGAAACGTTTCAACACATCCCCGTATTAACCAAACGGTTAGTCCGAGAAAACCAGAAAAGCCTACTATCTGACCAGATTGACATGGCAAAACTAATCCAAAACTACACTGGCGGGTCTACTGGAGAACGTCTCGCTTTTTACCAAGATCAGAATTATTGGTTCTATAATGCGGCTGACAAGGCTCGTTGTTTTGCGATGTGTGGTTATACTATAGGCGACCGGGTAGCGTACTTGTGGGGAGCTGACTACGATACTCCACAGGGCAAGATGGCCACGTTACGAGATCGTTTAACCTATAATCGTATCTGGATCAATGTGTTCGACCTGGACAAAAGTAAATTTGAGCTAACTGTTGAGCGGCTGCAACGTTTTTGCCCTACTTTGTTGATAGGGTACGTCTCATCTCTCACCATGCTGGCCCGCTACTTGCAAAAACACCGTTTGACCATTCCCTCTGTGCATGCCATTGAGTCCTCCGCTGAAGTATTGACGCTTTCAAATCGAAAGTTGATTGAAAACACCTTTGTTTGCCAAGTTTTCGATCGTTATGGATGTAGAGAAGTAGGTAATATTGCACATGAGTGTGAGGAGCATACTGGGTTACACATTCTGGCAGACAACAACCATGTCGAATTCTTGACTGCTGCCGGACAACCGGTGACTGGTGGGAATATGGGGTTAATTACGGTCACTAATCTGAGTAACTACGCTTTCCCATTCATTCGTTACCAAACCGGTGACTTGGGACGTCCGAGTGACCGTATCTGTTCCTGCGGTCGGGGGTTACCCTTGATGGAAGTGGTTGAAGGGCGCACCTCTGATATTATCCTTGCGCCTGGAGGTAAGTTGCTGCACGGAGAATTCTTTACGCATCTGTTTTACAAATTGGACGCTGTGCGGCAGTTCCAAGTTATGCAGACATCGCGCACGCGACTGCTGGTACGTATTGTGTGGGATAACCACCCGGACGCAGCAACCATTGCCTTTTTGGAAAAAACAATCCACGAGCATGGAGACCCCCAATTCGAAATCCAGTTTGAGTCTTTAGACCGTATAGACAAATCGGCTTCGGGTAAATTCCGTTTCACAATATCAGAAGTTCCACTGGAGTTTTAGATGTTTTCTAATCAATCGCAAGTTGCTTTGTGGCATGACGCAAATTTGATTCATTACTCGCCCCCTCCCCCCTTTCACCCGGCGTGTGCTTTTCCCGAGTATCCATTCCAGTCCAGTTGCTTTCTGAGTGATCACAATCCGGTCTATGAAGCGGTTCGTAATCTGTTCAAATTGATGCGTTTGGATGCAAGCCATCAGGAAACTCCTGGATGGAATCCGCTACAAGAGTGGATTAAACCAGGTGATATAGTTGTTATCAAACCCAACTTGGTGCGTCATGTTCATGGGTTGGGATTGAGTTTAGATAGTCTCATTACCCATCCCTCAGTCATTCGTGTCGTGATGGATTACGTATATATTGCACTGCAAGGACATGGAACATTGATTGTCGGGGACGCACCGCTACAAACGACGGATTTTGATATTCTGGTCAGAAACTCGGGACTGGGGGCATTGGCCGACTTTTACCGCCATTACGCCCATCTCGATTTCCACCTGACTGACTTTCGTCGTGAGCATAGTGTAAAAGACCAGCGGGGACGAATTGTCCAACGTTTTGACCTAGCTGGCGACCCGCGAGGCTATCGTGCCGTCAACTTGGGTTCAAGCAGTTTGCTTAAACCGTGTATTGATCAATATAAAAACTTCCGTGTAACAAATTACGACCCCGAGGAGATGATGACGCATCACAACCCCATGATAAATGAATATCTCATATCTCAATCCGTGTTGGATGCCGATGTAGTTATCAATCTTCCCAAGCTTAAGACGCACCGCAAAGGGGGCATCACAGCTGCTCTAAAAAATCTGGTTGGAATCAACGGATCTAAGGATTGGCTTACTCACCATACCTGTGGCTCGGTTGTTGATGGCGGAGATGAGTATTTACACCCCAGCCTACGCAAACGATGGCTTACGTTACTTAACGAGAGATTAGATGTTTGCCGCAATCCCTTCTGGCGAGAAATATATTACTTGTGTAAGCGTACGATTGCTGTTACACGACATCTGATTCCTTATCCAGACGTCTATTTTGAGGGAAGCTGGTATGGCAACGATACGCTCTGGCGGATGGTGTTGGATTTGAATCGAATCTTGTTATACGCAGACCGGCAAGGTACTATACAGCCAACTTCGCAACGCAAATTGATAATATTAGTAGATGCTCTCCTGGCCGGAGAAGGAGAGGGCCCATTGGAACCTACTCCAAAACCCTGTGGTTTGTTAGTCGCTGGCACTCATCCAGTATTTGTAGATGATGTGTGTGCCCGGGTGATGGGGTTTGATCCTTCGCGCATTCCACTGATTAATCAGGGATTAGATGTGTTTGGTTTGCGTGATAAACTTCAAGGATTATCACTATGCAGCAATGACAAGAATTGGTCAACGATCAACCAATTGATGCAACATCACCTGGGATTTGTTCCGTCAGCAGGCTGGGCGGGACAAATCGAAAGAACAGTATGATGCGCGTGGTGATGGTTATTACCCAGTTCTATCCCCGCATCGGCGGGGCCGAGCGCCAGTTAATGCTCCTGGGACGTGAATTGCAAACCCTGGGAGTCGAGATCCAGGTCATTACTGCCCGTTTCCCCGGTCTCCTACGGAAAGAGACAGTCCACGGCTTGCCGATCGTCCGTCTGCCCAGTCCGGGACGCGGTGGGCGCTGGGCAAGGTGGGGTAACCTGGTATTTCTGGCCCAGCTGGCCGTATGGCTGGTTTGGCACCGCCGTGAGTACGAAATCATACATGCTCACATTGTCAGCGTCGCTGCCTGTCTGGTAGTTGGAATTGGACGTGTCCTGGGAAAGGGTACTGTGGTCAAGGTAGCGAATAGTGGGCCGTACAGCGATTTTCGTCGATCCTTGGGACGACACCGATTTTTGGATCGCTTGTTTCTGCGTGTGCTCAAGCAAGTGGATGTCATCATCAGTATCTCCAATCAAGTTCGCGCCGATCTGGGGGTACTTGATTTTAGCCCAGATCAGATCGTGGATATTCCCAACGGTGTGCTATTGAAGTCTGAGAACATTGCCGGCGTATCCAAGTCCATCCTGCGCCGGCAACTAGGACTACCGGAGGGCCCGTTGGTTCTGTGTGTCGCCAGCTTGCACCCCAAGAAAGGGCTAGATGTGTTGATTCGGACATGGCAAAAGGTTGACACTGTTGTACCTCAAGCCCAGTTGATTATTTTGGGAGAGGGTCCACAGAGGACTGTTCTAGAGACAATGGTGATGCAAAACAATCTAGCCGACCAGATACACCTGCCCGGATGGGTAGAGAAGGTCCCTGACTATTTACGAGTTGCCGATCTATTCGTCCTGCCCTCGCGGGCTGAAGGATTGTCTAATGCGCTGCTAGAGGCGATGGCAGCGGGTCTGCCGATTGTCGCCACGCGGGTGGGGGGGACGGCTGACGTTATTATCAGTGGGGAGAATGGACTCCTGGTGCCACCGGACGATGCAATCGCTCTGAGTGAAGCACTTCTGTCTCTGTTCCAGGATCCAACTTTACAGGAGCAACTAGGCCGTGCGGCACGGCGTACTGTGGAAACCCGATACGCTATCTTATCCGTGGCTACCCACTACTTGGAACTTTACCATAGGCTAGCCGATGAGTAAAAAACTTCGTATCCTTATGATCATCGGTCGCTATCGTCCCCGTATCGGCGGCACAGAAATCCAGGCTGAACGACTGGCGCGAACGCTTGTGCAAAAGGGTGTGGTCGTCGAAATCTTGACCGGGCGCGAGCGCGGGTTGGCGCGCTACGAACAGTGCGACGGCGTGCATATCCAGCGGTTGTGGATCCCTGACGTGGGCATCCCGGCACTTAACGCCATTGCCTTGGGAGCAGGGCTATATCGGGCGATCCGCCAACGACGTCAGCAATTTGATGTCCTGCACGTTCATCAGGCCCTATATCCGGCCTATGCGAGCGTAGCCGCCGCGACTCGCCTGAACAAGCCTTCCATCGTTAAAATCTCCAGCAGTGGAGAACGATTGGATCTCAAGTTGCTGTCCCGACAGGCCGGCCCGCTCGGTCGCCATGCAGCCAGATACCTGATACGGCACACTACCACCTTTGTTGCGCTCAATGAGCAGATTGCAGCCGCCCTAAAAGATTGGAATGTCTCCGAACAGCGGATTGCGCATATTCCCAACGGCGTTGAGGTCCCCGCTCTCACCCAACTAAAAGCATGGGCGGCCTACCGGGAACGGTTACATCTACCTTCTGATCGCCCAGTACTCCTATGCGTGGGGAGCTTACGAGCGGCAAAGAACCAATCCCTGTTGGTCACCGCCATGCAACGTCTCGCAGAACGTGGTCAAGATGTGACTTTGCTCTTGTTGGGAGACGGCCCTCTTCGTCCTATCCTGGAGCGCCAAGTCAGGGAATACAACCTGAATAATCAGGTCATCTTTCGCGGGCGAGTGCCAAATGTTCTGGATTACCTGTACGCTGCAGACCTATTTGTGCTACCATCATCGGTGGAGGGACTATCAAATGCGTTGCTCGAAGCCATGTCTGTCGGCCTGCCCTGTGTGGCGTCTGACATTCCAGGTAATCGCGTACCGCTACAGCATGATGTCAACGGGCTACTCTTCGAACCGAACAATGCTGACCAATTGGCGGAAACTATCGCAGAGTTGCTGTTAGACCGGGAACAGGCTGCAGCGCTTGGACGTCAGGCCAGAGAAACCATCAAGGCCCAGTACTCGATCACACGAGTTGCTGACCAATACATTGCCTTGTACAATCGGCTGCTTACGGAGTGAAAGCATGTCTACATCAAACTACCAGCCAACTACCGCTCAGATAAATGCCCAGGCTAAGATTCCTCTCTTCCACCTCATCACCGAACTCGATATCGGTGGTGCGCAGAAAGCTCTCCTGCGTCTCCTCACTCACCTGGACCGTGACCGCTTCTCTCCCACCGTCATCTGCCTCTACAACGGCGACAAAGCCGTGGCCCAGGAAATCCGCGCCTTGAGCATCCCCGTCATTGATCTGGGGATGACCGCCAAATGGCGACTGGATGCCTTTTGGCGACTCTACCGCCTCCTGCGCCGCGAGCGCCCCACCATCTTGCATACCTGGATGTTCCACGCCAACATCCCCGGCCGGGTATTAGGGCGGCTGACAGGGATACCCATCGTTATCTCATCGGAGCGCACCATGGGACAGGAGAGTCGCTGGCGCTACCGGCTCAACCGGCTCACCGATCCACTGACCGACCGCGTAGTTTGTGTCTCCCAACTGGTGGCCGATTTCGTCGTCGCAGAGGTAGGTATCCCGCGGCACAAAACCATCGTCATCCCCAACGGCATTGACGCGCAAGCCTTTGAGCATCTGCCCACTAAACAGAAAGCCCGCGTGGACTTGGGATTGCCTCTCGACTCAACGCTGGTAGGAACAGTGGCGCGCCTGGATCCGGTCAAGCGGCTGGATGTTTTGTTGCAGGCGACGGCGTTAATGGACGATGTTCACACCGTCATCGTCGGCGCTGGGCCGGAACGGGAGAGCTTGGAAGCGTTGAGCGAACGGTTGGGGCTGGCGGACCGAGTCCACTTTGTCGGACAGCAAAGTAACGTGCCGGAATGGTTGGCGGCCCTGGATATATTCGCGCTCACCTCGGACTGGGAGGGTATGTCCAACGCCATACTCGAGGCCATGGCTGCCGGCCTACCCATCGTCGCCACCGCCGTCGGCGGCACGCCGGAAGTGGTTGTGGACGGCGTCACCGGCTTGCTCGTCCCCCCGCGTGATCCTGACGCCCTGACTCAGGCCATCACCCGTCTGTTGCGCGACCCTGACCTGCGGCGCAAAATGGGCCGCGCCGGGCGGGAACGGGTGCAGCAACACTTCAGCGTGGAGAGGATGGTGCAACAAACCCAATCGCTCTACGAGCAGCTCTTAGCCAAGAAAGGCCTATAATGCCCCCTCTCCCCGTCCTCCACGTCATCACCCGCCTGATCGTCGGCGGGGCGCAGGAGACCGTGATGTTCACCGCCGCGCTCCTCGATCCAGCGCGCTTTGATGTGGAAATCCTCTCCGGGCCGCAAACAGGCAGCGAAGGCAGTCTCATTGCTGAGGTCCGCGCACGCGACATCCATCTGACCATCCTGCCCCAACTGTTGCGCCAGATCAGCCCCCGGAACGATCTGCTGGCCCTCTGGAAACTCACCCGCCGGATGCGGGAGAAACGTTACGTCATTGTCCACACGAACAGTTCCAAAGCCGGCGTGATTGGGCGGCTGGCGGCGCGGCTGGCCGGTGTTCCCGTCATTGTCCACACCGTCCACGGGTGGAGCTTCCACGGCCACATGTCCCCTGCCAAGCGGAAAATGTACATCCTGTTGGAGAAGTTCGCGGCCTCGTTCACCGACGCCATGATTGTCGTCGCCGAACCCGATATCGAGAAGGGGCTGCGCGAGGGCATCGGTAGGCCAGAGCAGTACCACGTCATCCGCAGCGCGATTCCTCTGGATAAATTCGATCCCGCCGCTGTGGATCGTGACGTTGTCCGCCGCGAGCTCG
>JAIOSN010000266.1 GCA_021107605.1 Anaerolineae bacterium
CCCTGGTCTGATAGGCGAGCCACCGAATCTCGTAGGGGCCATACCCCTTGTCACCACCTGTGAACCAGAGATAATGAGTGAGCTCGCCCGCCGGCCCATCAGCGTAGCCCAGGCCGAAAGCCTCCTTGCCCCAGATCATCTCGGTGCGAGTCACCTCCGGTGGCAGCAAATCCACGGTCCCGTGCCCGTGGTGGCGGGCAAGGCGCGAGGCATGAACGGCCTTCCAGTCATCTGCGGTGAGCCGCCGAGGGACACGGTGCTGCCGGTTGATATGCAGCTGCGCGGGATCAAAAGCCAACCAGTGCTCGTAGTTGCCGGAACCGAAGCCCAACTGGTCATAATAACCTTGCTCGAAGATGCCCAGCCCGGTTACCAGGACACCTTCTTCCGCTCCGGCGGCCACCAGCCGGGCAGTCAGTTGTCCAGCAAGCCCTTGTTTGCGCGCCACGCGGCTGGTCGTCACCCCGGTCACGGCATCGAAAGTGAGCGTTTCTGCCAGATACCGGATGGTTCCTGGCATAGAGACGACCAGACATTCAGCTTCTCCGTTGACCTCGGCCACTAGAGCGCGACTGGCCTGAAGCAAAATGTCGAAGGCTCGCCGGTGCTCTTTCTTGTCTGTCAGCCAGCCCACCTCACGCCAGACCCGCTGGACGGCGGCTTTATCGGTTGCCGGATTGTATCTGCGAAACATTGCCATCAACTCCTCCTCTGAAAATAAGTCTAAGTCGCAAGTCAAAGGTCTAAAGTCTGCTTCAAAACCAAGATGTTTGCGTTAGTGAAGCATTTTTATTGTCGTTGGTGTGCCAAAGGCACATGGTGACTCCTGCGAAATATGCTAAATTTGTCATGCGCTCACAGTATAACGATATTTGGGCAGACGGTCAAGGGTATGGTGTTTTGTCACCGGGAAAACTTCCTTAGCCCCAGGGAGTCGCTTCCCATATATCCCAAGTTATCCCAAAATTACTTGGGATAACTGTTCCAGTAGGTTAGCCTAGCTGATCGTGAATTCCTTTCGAAAAGATAATTCACCGCTAAGACGCTAAGACGCCAAGAAAAAAAGATGATAATAATCTGTGCCATCTGCGCAATCTGTGGACAAAACAGATCCACGTCATTTGACAATTTACGCGGGACATGTTATAAATACGGCTGTTAAAGGCTGTGAGCAGGAAGAGTACGTATCAGAGCGGGGCTAGAGAGAGCCGAAGATTGGTGGGAATTTGGCGCCAGCGCAGATGCAGAATGGGCCTGGGAGCTGCTCGACGAACGAGCTTAGTTAGCTCAAGTAGGAAGAGACGGAGACGCTACCGTTATCAAGGCGTAGGAGATCGCTCTAGTGGCCGTCTCCGAAAAAGAGTGAGGCTGGCTATACTCAGTGAACGCGCCTTCCGGGGGGCGTTTTTTGTTTGAGGAGAGGTCAGCTTAACTAGGGTGGCACCACGGGTCTGTTTTTAACGCTCGTCCCTAACCAGGGATGGGCGTTTTTTTTGTTTTCTGGTTGAAACTTTGAGTCTACCAGGAAAAGATAGTTCACCACTGAGACACAGAGAGCACTGAGGAAAAATAAGTTTTATGGTAAAAAAGAACTCACCACTGAGACACGGAGAGCACTGAGGAAAATAAATCGGGTGTGTTTCAAATGAGTTGCGCTGTATCCGTGTTGCGTATTGCGTAAAGCTTCTCAGAGCGGAACATGCAACAAGAAATTCAACCGAAATGAAACGCACCTAAATAAATTTTATGGCAAACAGGATTTTCCTGAAGGCAGAGTGATTTTGCCGCAAAGTCGCCCAGTCGCTAAACTTCATTAATTCTTCGCGCCTTTGCGTCTTAGTGGTGAAATCCTTGGTTCTTTCAGTAGACTCAACTTGTAACTTGCAACATTTAACTTGTAACTAAATCTAGGAGGAATTGATGGATAAGAAATGTAAACGCCTTTTGACCGGGGATCGCCCCACAGGGAAGCTGCATTTAGGCCATTACGTCGGCAGCCTAAAGAACCGCGTGGCCTTGCAGGATCAATATGAGTGCTTCTTTATCGTGGCAGATCTGCACACGTTGACCACTCAGCCGGAGAAAGAGTATGTCGCTGGTTTGGCAGAGAATATCTACGACATCGTGTTAGATTATCTCTCAGTCGGCATTGATCCCCAGAAGAGCACGATCTTCTTGCAATCTGCCGTCACGGAGGAGTTTGAGCTCAATCTGCTCCTGACAATGTTGGTCACGTTGCCGCGCCTGACCCGGTTGCCCAGTCTCAAGGATATGGCCCGCGCCGCCCAGTTGGATGAGGAGCGTTTGCCTCTAGGACTGATTGGGTATCCGGTGCTGCAAGCCGCCGATATTCTCTTGCCGCGCGCTCATCTGGTGCCGGTGGGCAAGGATAACGAGGCGCACGTGGAGATCACCCGCGAGATCGCGCGGCGGTTCAATCGCCTCTACGATGCGGAAGTCTTCCCGATTCCTGAGGTGCTGGTCGGAGATGTCCCCACGCTGGTCGGCATTGATGGTCAGTCCAAGATGAGCAAGTCGTTAAATAACGCGATCTTCCTCTCCGATGATAAAAAGGCCGTGGAGAAGAAAGTGATGCGGATGTACACGGACCCTAAGCGCATTCGGGCCGATATACCCGGGCGGGTGGAGGGCAATCCGGTCTTTATCTACCACGATGCTTTCAATCCCAACCTAGAGGAGGTCAATGACCTCAAAGCGCGTTACCGCCAGGGAAAGGTCGGCGATGTGGAGGTCAAGCGCAAGCTGGCCCGCGCGCTTAATAATTTCTTGGATCCCATCCGCGAGCAGCGTGCTTATTACGAGGCACAGCCGGGGATGGTGGAAGAGGTTCTCGTGACCGGCACACGCCGGATGCAGGCGGTGGCCCGCGAGACTATGAGGTTGGTTTATGAGGCGATGGGCATGCCCAGCCTCAAGTTGCGGCAAGCTATCACCAGCGATGTAGATTTTCGGCTGTTAGGTTAATCCGTTGGAAAGGTGAGTAGTTGGTAGTGTCTTGGCGTCTCAATACGCCTACTGAAGTAGGCTACTGCAGGCTAATCGCCGGCTGTCCACCGGCGTGGACAAAGTTTAGCGCGTCGCTGGAGGGCGACTTTAGGCGTGTCTCTGGCCCCAGTGAGCCGTAAATCCGGTGCTCTAAAGTGGCGAGATTCTCGTGACACGCCCGCACAGCTTGATTCGGTTCGGCCAGGTGGCACGGTCAGGAGACCGGCCACAGCTAGCCAGAGCAGTCATATTGTTGACTGTCCGACCACCCGACTGCTGGACTACTGGACTATTAGACTACCCGACTACGCACCTATCCGACTAAGCTAAATCCCAGGAGGGAAAAATGTCACAAAGTAACTCTTTGCCCAAGCGTTGGTACAATTTGATGGCCGATCTACCCACCCTGCCGCCCCCACCGCTGCACCCGCTCACTCACCAACCGATGTCGCCGGAGGATATGAGTGCACTCTTCCCAATGGAGTGCATCCGGCAGGAGGCGAGCACTGAACGCTACATCCCCATCCCCGAAGAAATACGGGAGATCTACGAGCTCTGGCGTCCCACGCCGTTGCGACGCGCCCGCCGCTTGGAGAAGCTGTTGGAGACCCCGGCGAAAATCTACTATAAATACGAGGGCGCCAGTCCGGTCGGCAGCCACAAACCTAACACCGCCGTCGCGCAAGCCTACTACAACAAGGCTGAAGGCGTCACCCAGCTGACCACGGAGACGGGAGCCGGGCAGTGGGGCAGCGCGCTGGCTATGGCCGGGGCATTTATGGATATCGCGGTCAAGGTCTATATGGTCAGCGCCAGTTACCATCTCAAACCGGGCCGCCGGATAATGATGCAATCGTTCGGCGCGACATGCACTCCTAGTCCCAGCGACGAGACCGCAGCGGGACGCGCTATTCTGGCGCAGGATCCGGATTCACCGGGGAGCCTAGGCATCGCCATCAGCGAGGCCGTGGAACTGGCGCTGGCTGATTCCGAGACCAAATACTGTCTGGGCAGCGTGCTCAACCATGTCTTGATCCACCAATCGGTGATCGGCCAGGAGTCGCTCCAGCAGCTAGCTGAAGCGGGAGCCTATCCCGATGTGGTCATCGGTTGTGTGGGCGGCGGGAGCAACTTTAGCGGGATCGCCTTCCCTTTCTTGGGCGAACAGCTGCGTGGCGGTAAAGAGATTCGCTTTGTGGCGGTGGAACCGGACGCTTGCCCGAAGATCACCAAGGGGGCGTATGCGTACGATTACGGGGATACGTCTGGGCTTACCCCGATCATGAAAATGCACACGCTGGGACATACTTTCGTCCCGCCGAGCATTCACGCCGGCGGCTTACGCTATCATGGCATGGCCCCGTTGGTCTCGCTCTGCGAGGAACTAGGCTTGATCGACGCTGTCTCTTACCCGCAACTCAGCTGTTTTGAAGCTGCGATGCAATTCATCAAGACAGAGGGCATTATCCCGGCGCCGGAAACCTCGCACGCCATCCGTGCCGTCATCGACGAGGCTCTGGATGCGAAGGAACAAGGAGAGGAGCGCGTGATTCTCTTCAACTTCAGCGGGCACGGCTTCCTGGATCTCACTTCTTACCAGGCTTACCTGAATGGCGAGCTGCATAATTACGAATATCCGCAAAAAGAGGTGGATGCAGCGTTAAAGCTGTTGCCTGAGATCGAGGAGTAGAGCTAGCGCTAGTAGAGAACAATAACAAACCCCGGTATAGGCGTTAAGCCCATACCGGGGTTATCGTGTCTCAGGGAGGGAGGAAGCAAGGGAACGGTGATTAGTGACCAGGGATTAGAGGGGAGACAGGAAGCCGTAGGCAGTAGACGGAAGCCGTAGGCAGTAGACGGTAAACAGGGGATCGGCAGAGGCGCGGGAACGAGAGAGCGAGGAAGCGAGAAGGCGAAAAAGCGAGAAGGCGAGAGAGCGAAAAGGCGAAAGGATGAGGATGACTGTGTTATAGCCCCATTTATGGGGCGTAGCTCCGTAGCCCGTGGTCTTTAGCCACGGGCGGGCTCTCTGCGCACTAGCGCTAGCTAGCGGATTTGCCATTTGCTGATTTGTCTGGTTGAGCAGTTTCTATTTTGAGGAAACGCTATAATCATCAAGCAGACCGCGTAATTGTCCCACAAGCATAGGTAAATCTTCTTGAACTGTCCGCCATATTACCGCTAAATTCACGCCAAAATACTCGTGTATCAATTTATCTCTGGTTCCCGTTATTTCTCGCCAGAGGATTTCGGTATATCTCTCTCGCATATCTTGCGGTATCTTTTCCGCCGCTTCCCCGATGATTTCTATCGCCCGTACAACCGCGTATGTTGTTTTCTCGTCCTCTTCAAATCGTTGATAACTCATTTCCCCCACAAACTCTAGCGGTTTTTCGGCACTCTCCAGCATGTCTCGAACGTAATCCGAGTACACTCGATACCTGCTCATACCGGCTGGGAACTCTCTCAAAATGTATTCACCGATGGCAGGCTTCAGACTATCCTTCATTACCAAGTCCACTTTTACATGCAGTTCATCGCTTAAGAAGTTCTCTACCGCGACAAACCGGAATAACGAAGGAGTTTCATTGAACGTGACTAACAAATCTAAGTCGCTCTTTTCTCGCTCATCTCCGCGCACAAACGACCCAAAGATTTCCAATGATTGCAGCTGGTATTGAGCGCGTAACACTGGAAGCAAATCTTTTATTCTTTCATTACGCGGTTTACGTTTTTTAGAATTTTTACCAGACGGGCACTTTCCTTTCCGGGCCTGTTTTTGGTCTGCTTCGCCAGTCGGGGCAGCTGGCGGGGGGGCTGCGCGATTAGGTTTTAGGTTAGGCTTTCCGGGGCCACCTTTTAGGCGCGCAATTTCGTCACGTAGTTGTTGATTCGCGTTTTTTACCTCCCGTAGCTCGGTCGTGATAACCTCTATATGATTCAGCAATTGCTCTAAAATTTGCTGAATTTCAGGTTCCCGGTCCCCGGCGGCACAGTCAATAGTTTGCAGTTCTTTGTTCATCACAACTTTAGGATACAATGAGCCGGCGCTAATAAAAAGTGGTGAAATTCTCCGTTTTTGGGGATTTCTCTCCCTTGTGAGTAGGGAGCATTTCTAGTCCTCAACCACTAACATTTTGAGTAATTACCAAAATATCTTTTACTTGAAGGCAAAGGGGGTACGTTCACTTGCACATTGATACACTAAACCGCAGTCCATCTCATCGTCTGCAGCAGGGTAACATGAACTGCCTGTTCCTGTAGTGTCCCACTCCCCTCCACGACAATTGAATGGTTCGCGGCCCTCCATCCATTCCTCTATCCGGTCCCACTGCTCCGGTACAGTTATAGCTTGGGACTTCTTCACATCTGCGTCAACGAATGCATAGACCAGTTCGCCAGCAATCCATCCTGGATCATCAGGATATCTTGCACAAGCTGCCTCCAGCATGACCCATACGCATAGCGCGAGTTTGCCAAGAGTGTTTCTGTTACTTCCCAGTTGCTTTAACACATCCTTGTTTCCTCCTGAAAAATTATATTTCGGCTGCGCCCTTACGGGTTCGGTTTGGTGTACTTGAGGGGATTGTTCAGCGTGTAGGCATACCGGTTCAGGTTCTGCGGGTCGCTGGGACGGGGCACGATCGTATCCGCGCTGATAAACCGTCCCAACGCGGGGTTGTAGTAGCGGGCGCGGTAGTCGGTAGGCATGGTGCTCTGGGCAAAGCCTGGTCGCAACGTACCGTGACGCGCGTGTTAAGGTACGTTGCCTATTGTGTCCGCGGTGGGACTGCGATGCAAGTCACGTTACAAGATGGAACCGCACAGCGGGCGGGGATACGAGTCCCCGCCCGCTGTGCGGTTACCTACAAACCACGAAAGGGTTATCCTCCAAAGTTTTTCTTCTCAACAAAGAAAAGATTGTACAGCGACCATCCTCCTGCCCCGACTATCCAACCACTAACCAGCATTATTGAAGCAGGCAACCATGCCACAGCCCAGGGTACGTGAAATTTGTATCCAAGACTCGTAGTAATAGAAAACAACCATAATGCACTGCACTGCAAGATGCTAGCACATACACTCAGGCGCTTTCTTTTGGGACGAATGTATTGCGCTTCCCAGGAAAGTTTCATGAGAGATCCACTCAAAAAACAGCCGATCACAAACCCAAGTACCAATTTCACTTCTGCATAATTTTGACGCAAAGCTAGTTGCA
>JAIOSN010000273.1 GCA_021107605.1 Anaerolineae bacterium
CGCAATATCGCCATCTCTCTGAGTTTGGAAGCGGCGGAGATACTTGAACATTTCCAGTGGGGCGCGGAGGCCGATCCTGAGGCTCTGGCAGAGGAGCTGGCCGATGTGGGTTTGTACTTGCTCCAGTTGGCTTATCTGGTGGAGGTGGATTTAGAGCAAGCCATCTACGAGAAGCTGGCCTGTAATTACCAGCGCTTTGGCAGCCGGGAAGAGTAGCGCTTCCATGCCCGCCTCGGCGCCACCCGTCCGCATCTTAGCCGTCAGCGATAAGACCGTGAACAACCTTTGCGGCCCGCAGGCGCAGAAGATAATCGGGCCGGTAGATTTGCTGCTCGCTTGCGGTGATCTCTCCTACTCCTATCTTGAATGTCTGGTCACCATGTTGCACACGCCGCACGCTTTTTTCGTGCATGGCAATCACGATGCGCCCGAAAAACTCAAAAACGGGCGGCTATTGAGCGCGCCGGGTGGCTGGCAGAACGTGGATCAGCAGGTAGTCAGCGTACCCCACAACAATTTACTTATCGCCGGGCTGGAAGGTTCCATCTGCTATCGCCCCGGCGCGCTCTACCAGTACACCCAACAGCAGATGCGCTGGCGGGCCTATCGTTTAATTTTACCCTTGCTCTGGAACCGAGTGCGCTACGGGCGTTATGTGGATATTTTTATCGCTCACTCGCCGGCCGCCGGCATACACGCCGGCACGGACGGCGCACATCAGGGATTTGAAATCTTCTTAACCCTGCTGCGGCATTTCCGGCCGCGACTTTTCTTGCACGGCCACCAACATCGCTATGGACTGGCTGCCTGGCAGACCCAATATGCGCAAACTGAGATCGTCAACATCTATCCTTTTAGAATCATCGAGCTTTATCCCGATAAAATCGTCTATGATCGCTGCTACCACTGTTAGCCGAGCGGCGCTTTGATCACTATAATTTTTTTGGGATCTTATCAGGAGGGTCTTAGCGCCTACTCTTTTCCGTTGGCCGCCTAATTCCTCACTATTGGTGGGGAAGGACACGTTGAGCGTCCCGCGTTCTCCGTAATCCAGGACACTTAATAGACCTCGGAGGTCTAAAAAAACAAAAAGGAGCTTATCAAATGTCAGATTTCTTGACCGCACAGAAAAAAGATTTTTCCAAATGGTACAATGAGATCGTGCTGAAAGCTGACCTGGCCGATTATTCGCCGGTACGCGGTTGCATGATCATCAAGCCTTACGGCTACACGCTCTGGGAGCGTATCCGCGATGAGCTGGATCGGCGCTTTAAGGAAACGGGGCACGTCAACGCTTACTTCCCGCTCTTTATCCCGATGAGTTTTCTGGAGAAGGAGAAGGAACACGTGGAGGGGTTCGCCCCCGAATTAGCCATAGTCACTCACGGCGGCGGCAAGAAATTGGAAGAACCGCTGGTGGTGCGCCCCACCTCAGAGACGATTATCGGGCACATGTACGCCAAGTGGATCCAATCCTATCGCGACTTGCCCCTGCTGATCAACCAGTGGGCTAACGTAGTGCGGTGGGAGATGCGCACCAAACTCTTCTTGCGCACCACCGAGTTCCTCTGGCAAGAAGGGCATACAGCGCACGCCACCCCAGCCGAGGCCGAAGAGGATACCCGGCTTATCTTGGATCTCTACACCGATTTTGCGTTCAACGAAGCAGCGATCCCGGTCATTCCTGGCCTCAAGAGCGAGAGCGAGAAATTCGCCGGGGCGGTGAATAGCTACACCATTGAGGCGATGATGAAGGACGGCAAGGCGCTGCAATCCGGTACCACCCACTTCTTGGGGCAGAACTTCGCTAAGGCATTTGATATCCAGTACTTAGATGAGCACAACGAGCTGCAATATGTCTGGACGACCTCCTGGGGCGTGAGCACGCGCATGGTGGGCGCAGTGGTGATGAGCCACGGCGACGATCAAGGCTTGGTGTTGCCGCCGCGTCTGGCCCCGATTCAAGTCGTCATTGTTCCCATCTGGCGTAAGGATGAGGAACGCGAGCTGGTGTTGCAGGCCGCGCGCGCGGTCAAGGAACGCTTGCAGGGCCAACTGCGGGTGCATTTGGATGCGCGCGAAGAACTGACCGCCGGCTGGAAGTTCAACGATTGGGAGATGCGCGGGGTACCGCTCCGCATTGACATCGGTCCACGGGATATAGCCAAGCACCAGGTTATGGCGGCTCGCCGTGATATGCCCGGCCGGCAGGGGAAATCCTTTGTCTCCTTGGACAATTTGGAGATCGCTATCCCCGAACTGCTGGAGAAGGTACACCAGGGTATCTACGAGAAGGCCATCGCCTACCGCGATAGCCACACCTGGGAAGTCGAGAGCTACAATGAGTTCCGGGGCGCGGTACCGCGCGGCTTCGCGCGTGCCTGGTGGTGCGACGACGCCAAATGTGAGGCCGCTATCAAAGAGGAGACCAAAGCCACCATCCGCTGCTTGCCGTTGGATCAACCCGGCGGCGAGGGACGCTGCATCTATTGTGGGGAGCCGGCGCACAAAATCGCCATTTTTGGGCGCGCTTACTAGAAGCTCCGCCCGGTGGTTGAAACCACGGGAGGCCTAGTCCACGCCGGGCAAGTACGGTCAGGAGACCGTCTATCTGAGCCTACGATAATACGCAAAAAACCAATTATCGTAGTATAAGTTACGTCACACGGAACGTAGAGCAGCCCCGGTCTCTCAACAAGAGACCGGGGCTGCTGTTTTGGGTCAGTAATTGCGCAGGATAAGGGGGAGATAAACGTAGACGTTTTCTTCCCCAAAACTACGATAACTATAGGTTGCTGTGGTGTAGACATCCTCCGCTTCGAGCACCGCCAATGTCGCCCCCCGCTGGTCGGTGAGTAGCAAGTTGGTCAGAGTATATGGCCCATTACGCCCTGAAGCATAAATCTCGTCGCCGTCAAAACGCAGCGCCAGCGCACCTGTTCCCATGATGACATCCTCGAGAGTGAAACTATGGGCTACAAAATTGTCGTCTGCATCAACCAGCTCTGCCGACAGGCCAACCGTGCCGCTAACAATTGAATTGATGCCCACTGTGACGGACAAGGCTTCGTAGAAAGCAGAACCTGGTGCGCGCAGTAAAGGTGTATCGCTATATGCACCGGTCAAAGCAACACTGTCTGGCGCAACCTGAAAAACCAAGTTCAAACCACGCTCAAAGGGTACACTGGTTGCAGTGCTGCCGGTTGCAACGAGACGCACTTCACCATACCCTGGAGCATCCGGTACGACAAATGCGCCTTGATACTGCCCCGCGCCCTGGGAAGAGAGATTGAGGGTTTCCGATACGCCATCGGCGTACAGAATGGTGGCTGTGATCATAGCGCTAACAGGCGAATCTGAGAGAGCGGCGGTAATGGTGGCTGTCGCGCCAGATGTATACCAATTATGGTCTGTCTCGGCTGTCAACTTTAGAGCGCTGTCAAAGACAGTGAAGGTGGTGTAGTCGCTGCCAGTCGTCGGGACAGCCGTCGCTGCCAACACCATGTCCCAGTCCCCGGCAAGAGCATCCGGGAAGTCGTAGGTCGCCATGGCCCCATCAGCTGCGTAGGTAACGATGTCCGGATGGCTGGCGGCGTAGGCTGGGTCGATCACCTGGTCATTTGGATCAACGAGGGTGACTGCGAGCGTGCCGGTTTGGTACTGCGCCGCAAACAGGGTGGAGCCACCCGGTAGAGAGCTGGTATGCGTATTGGTTTGTCCCGCCAGCAGCGTAC
>JAIOSN010000001.1 GCA_021107605.1 Anaerolineae bacterium
CTGCTCCAGCAACCAGACAGAGCCGGCGACCACGTCTAACAGATGGCGCACCTCTTCCAAAATAGCGACAAGCACCTCGTCCAAATCAAGCATGGAAGTAAATACCCGTCCAGCTCGATTGAGCAAGGCCAGCTCACGATTGCGTCGGATCAGCTCTTCCTCGGCCTGCCGGCGCTTAGTGATATCGGTATTAGCGAAGACACATTCGCGTACCTGTCCCGCTGGATCACGTACCGGATATAATCGCGAGAGGGTAACAGAGCGTTCCCCATCCTGGCGGCGATAAGTTATCTCTTGCCCTCTGACCGCGCGATCTAGCCGCCAGACTTTAGCCAACAGAGCGTCCAGCCACTCCCGGTCAGCAATATCCCAGAGTAATTGATGATATGGTTGCCCGACGAATTCCTCAGCCGGATACTGGAAAACCTGCTCGCAGGCTCCATTCCAAGCGCAGATTACGCCTTGCTTATCCACGGAGAAGATCGGATTAGGTGAATTTTCCACCGCCTGCCGATACCGTTCCTCGCTCTCACGCAAAGCTTGCTCTGATCTTCGGCGCGCCCGCCGCACCTCCGCTTCACGCAATTCACGACGCACGGCAGGAGCCAAACGCGCCAAGTTGTCCTTCATCACGTAATCGTGCGCGCCTCCACGCATAGCAGCCACCGCTACTTCCTCACCGATGGTGCCAGAGACGATGATGAAAGGAATATCTAATCCACTGGCTTGCAATAACTTTAACGCCGCCAATCCACTAAAGCTCGGCAATGAATAATCAGCGATGATAACATCCCAAGCGCGTTCCCCCAGCGCGGAATTGAAAGCTTCCGGGGTTTCCACTCGCTTCAAATCCAGCTCGTAGCCATTGCGGCGCAACTCTAACGCGGTGAGTAATGCGTCGTTTTCTGAATCCTCAACCATCAATACGCAGAGCCTGGTACGCATCTAGACCTCACTTGGACGGGGTTATTTGAAAACATCTTCCAGACGTCAAAATCATGGGGAAGAAAGTCTTCCTAACACTATAGCAACCTACGAAGGGCTCCTAGATAAGTAATGTAGCACAATCTCAACGCTAAGCAAATCAAGGGGGCATCTAGTGTACTGTCGAAGTAAGTAATAGTACCCAGCTGGCTAGGTCACTCCAGTACACCTACTGAAGTAGGCTACCGGAGGCTAACCGCCGACTGTCCACCTGCGTGGACAGGAAGTAGTGCATCGCCAGAGGTCAACGCCCGGCGATGCGCGTCTCGGAGAGCGACTTCAATCGTGCCTGTGGGGCCAGCGAGCAGTAAAAAACGCTACGCGGACCTAACTCATTACTCAAATCCAACTTGCCAGAACACTAGCTACAATGGGGGAATAAGGGAACTGTAAATGGGAATTTCAAAAGGTTGATCCGAACAACAAAAAAGGCCGTCAGGCAATTAGCCTGCGGCCTTAGAGTGCCCTCGACAGGACTTGAACCTGTAACCTTCTGGTCCGCAACCAGACGCTCTATCCAATTGAGCCACGGGGGCGAGAAAAATAAGCGAGAAAGCGAGTGAACGAGAAAACGAAAAGACGAATGAATGACTACTAGACTACCGGACAAACTGACTATCTGACTATCTGACTAACAAATGCCCTCGACAGGACTTGAACCTGTAACCTTCTGGTCCGCAACCAGACGCTCTATCCAATTGAGCCACGGGGGCCAATCAGGCGGGGAGGCAGGGATTCGAACCCTGGGTGGAGCTATAAACCCCACAACCGCTTAGCAGGCGGCCCCGATCGTCCACTCTGGCACCTCCCCACATATAAACTGTTAAGGCGGAGGGAGTGGGATTCGAACCCACGGTGACCTCGCAGCCACAACGGTTTTCAAGACCGTCGCCTTCGTCCACTCGGCCATCCCTCCGGATGCGAGAGAGCGTGGGCAATTAGCCCCTTCCTCAACGGCAAAAAGTATACCATACGGTGTGAATTAGTCAATTATTCAGTAGACGGTAGACAGTAGACAGGGGCTACTCGCTTTTTTGCCTTCTCGCTTTTTCGCTTTTTCGCTCTCTCGCTCACTCGCCTACTCGCTCTATCACCTCAATGCCGCCCATCCAGGGACGGAGCACTTCTGGCACCACGATAGAACCGTCAGATTGTTGGTAGTTCTCCATGATAGCGATCATCACGCGCGGCAACGCCAGCCCGGAACCGTTAAGAGTATGAACAAAGCGCGTTTTGGCTCCCGGCTCTGGGCGGTAGCGGATGTTGGCCCGGCGCGCCTGGAAGTCGGTCACGCTGCTGACGGAGCTGACCTCCAACCATTCGCCCTGCCCGGAGGCCCAAACTTCCAGGTCGAAGGATTTAGCCGAACCGAAACTCATATCGCCGGTGCAGAGCTCCAACACGCGATAGGGCAATTCTAGCGCTTGCAGAAGACCTGCGGCGTGGGCCAGCATCTCGTCCAAAGCCACGCCGCTATTCTCCGGCGCCACGAATTGGTACATCTCCACCTTGTCGAACTGATGCCCGCGCTTGATACCGCGCACATCGCGCCCCGCGCTCATCTTCTCACGGCGGAAACAGGGCGTGTAGGCCACGTAACGGATGGGAAGTTGCGCGGCCACTAAAATCTCATCGTGGTGCATGTTGGTCAGCGCCACCTCCGCGGTGGGCAGTAACCAGAGGTCGTCTTCCACATCGTGATAGAGATTGCCTTCAAATTTAGGCAGCTGCCCGGCACCCACCAACATCTCACGGCGAATGACGAAAGGCAGATAGATCTCGGTATAACCGTTCTGGCGCGTATGCACGTCCAACATCCAGAAGATGAGGGCGCGTTCCAACCGCGCGCCCGCTCCCTTGAGCACGTAGAACCGACTGCCGGCCAGACGCACGCCCCGCTCAAAATCTATGATGTCCAGCTCTGGCCCCAAATCCCAATGAGGGATCGGTTCAAAGCCGGCGGCCTCGAAATCACGGCGCTCACCCCAGCGACGGATTTCTGGATTGTGGGTCTCATCCGGCCCCACCGGCGCGCTCTCGTGCGGGATATTGGGCGTCCAGAGTTGTTTAGCCTTGAACTCCGCCTCGACTTCACGCAACTCCTCTTCCAGCACGTTGATCCGCGCTCCCACCTCCCGCATCTCGGAGATGCGGGACTGGCGTTCTGCCGGGGCCTTCATGCGCCCAATCTGCTTGGAGACCCGGTTGCGGGTAGCCCGGAGCTCCTCCACCACGTGCAAGAGCTCGCGATGCTGACTATCCAGGAGTAAAATTTCATCAATGATAGCTGGGTCCTCGTTGCGTTTGCGTAAAGCCGCTTTGACTACTGTCGGCTCTTCACGAATTAAATCTAAATCTAACATCTTCCCCTCCCTTAACCTGTACTTCCCAAAGTATGCCAGCAAATTGGGGTTAGTCAATTGGTTAGGTAGGCAGTAGACGGTAGGCAGTAGACGGTAGGCAGTAGACAGTAAACAGGTGGCTCCGTTAGGAAACCGGCCACAGCTAGATTTATAGTTCTCCTCGCCTTTTCGCTCACTCGCTTTCTCGCCTTTTCGCTCACTCGTTTTTTCGCCCCCTCGCCATTGACTTTCAAAAGAAGTTGGTTACAATCTCAATATGTAAGGCATACCTTACAATTGAACAGGTTTAACCGTCTACCATTTA
>JAIOSN010000047.1 GCA_021107605.1 Anaerolineae bacterium
TCCTACCCGAACCCCATACAGCATCATCTATTTCTGCGTGGTAGCAATGTAGGCCGGGCAAGACTATCATTCAGTCTGATTCTGCCATAACGCCACCGCACCCATCCGAGCATCAAAAGCAAATTTGCCAATTCGTAGCCTAAGAAGCCTACCCCTGCCAGTATGATGAACCCGCTGTTATCATTACTCCCTTGTCCATTGTTGCCCATCCGGGCAACGAAGAAAGCCGTAGCAGCATGAGCCTCGCTTGCCCCCACGCCCAACACTACTGCCACCACAAAATCCCAAGCTATATGATGGGCCAGCGCAATGGCTATCCGGCCTGTCAGTAGATAGCTGAGGGCATATATCAGGGTGTCTACAAAAACAAATATCAGGAAGACTAGATTGCCCCTATGCATCATTGCCGAAATCGCCGAGGCTCCCATCATCGCTGCTACCGCAGCGACCTTTGGGCCAAACCAGCTTGTATTTAGTCCCTCAAACAGGTTGCGAATATGGTATGCTCTGGCGAGTTCCTCAAACATACCTATACTCGTATACTGAAAGATCATGATGAGCACGGCCAACGGGAACGACACACTGGCTATCCCCACCATGAACACCGGTTCGAACGTCACCCACCCTATCACCACCGCGATCAGCGCCAGCCCAACGGGGAGCACTGAACCCAACACCAGCCCGCAGGCAAAATCCGCCCACCATACATGACTGTTGAGATGCATCCCAAAATCAGAGAATTTTCGTCTATCCAGGAAACGCCCGGCAAACCAGACGCTGAACAGTGTGACGCTCAACAACACTGAGTAAACTAGCACCTCAAACCAGGAAGACTGCGCCTCGACGGTACCGGTGTAGGCCGTGATCAGCCTCAGAAGCAGCAGAGCCAGTCCAAGGTTGAGAGATAACTGAATCGCCAGCCGCCAGCCCGCACGCAGGCGTATTTCAGGTGCATTCCAGAAGAGAATCTTGATGTAGTTCATACTACCTCGCTATCTTGCTATCCCTTCGTCGCCGGAGACCTGGAATTCTATACCGGAGAAGAGCTCATCAACGTGCTCTGGTTGTAATGGCTGTTATGCTCGTCTAATATGTATTGACAAATGTATATCGTATGCTATACTATTTTTGATTATAGCCCGCGAATGTACACCGATGGAAGAATCCCTCGGAACAATGGCATTCGCAATGATTACCCCAGGGGACGCAATATGCGTCCCCTGAATTATTAGGAGTAGACATGGACAAAGTCAAGATTTTTGTAGATTTTTGGAACTTACAGTTAAGCATCAACGAAAATACACTCCCAGGGTATCGGCTTGATTGGAAAAAACTATCTCCGTATCTAATCCATGAGGCCAAAAATATTCTGGCAACACCATTGCGGTTCGATGGAACAAATGTGTACATCTCTTATAATTCACATACTCCCAAGGGTGTTAATTTGCACCGCTGGAGCAGCAACACACTTGATCGTTTTCCTGGAATTAGCGTGATATCTAAAGAACGTAAGCCTAAGTATCCCCCCAAATGTCCTCATTGTTACAAGACAATAGAGCTTTGTCCACATTGTGGTGATAAATTATTGGGAACAATTGAAAAAGGAATAGATACAGCAATTGTTACCGACATGATAAAGCTAGCTTGGGAAGAAGCCTGGGATGTAGCTTTATTAGTTTCTTCTGATAGAGATTTTATTCCCCTTGTCGACTTTCTCACTAACAAAGGCCGTCGAGTTATCAACGTATATTTTCCGCCTAAAGGCATACACTTAGCGAAAAAGTGTTGGGCCAGCATTGATCTCAGGTCACATTTGCATAAGTTATCTCGCTGATAGTCCGAAAGTGAAGTGTGATAATTGCAATAGGCAAGGTTCACAATATTTTTTTGTTCATTCTACTGACTCAAAATCACCGCCTGCTCAATCCAGCCCCCGGCCGGATTGCCGGCCTCATCCAGCACCGCCAGCCCCGCCCCGTTATCGCGACGGTACAGCCCGATGCGCAAGGTGTCCCGCGCTGGATCGGGCTGTACGCCGGGCAAGAAGTGCTCATCCAAGATCAGATCGCCCGCCTGCCAACGCGTGGTGGGTAGCTGTCCTCCCCCCGGCGGCGAGTCATGCTGCTCGAGCTGCTCGCCATCTCGTAGATAGTGGACGAAAACGATGTACTCCGCCGCCGGCGCGCTCTCCGCGCGCCACCAGAGCTGCACCCGCGCTCCCGCCTCCTCCGGCGTGACTAACGCTGCATGCAATGTGAGGCCGGCCTTGAAGTGCGCCACCGCCACCGGGATTTCCGGTACCGGGTCAACTTGGATGATAAGCGCGATGGTGGTTGGCTCTGGCTCCTTATCGCCCTGGGACTGCGGCCCCTCGCGCACGCGCAGATACGCCGGATGTGCGATGAGCGGCCAGACCTCCGGCACCCAATCGCGGTAGGGCCAGACGATAAAGGCCTGACTGGTCGCGCCCGTGACTTTCTCCGCCGGTAGAAAACGCACTTTCTCCTGGGGAACCAAGAAAGGAATCGCCGTCCACGAATCCCACAGTTGCGCGTCCAAGTAGATGATACGTTCGTTCTTCGGCCCGTGGAGCATTTGCGCGCCGTCCCAGCCGGCGTCGCGCAGCGTGTTGATCTCTCCCGCCAGCGCCACCGGCCCCGCCTCGAACCAATGGTAAGCGAGCGGCGCCTCCGCGTAATGGATGAAGTAATCTGTCGTCGTTGAAGCGAGCTCCATTCCCCAGAGGAGCGCGGGGAGCAGAAGCAGCACACGCGGCAGAGAGTGCGAATGGCGCGCGTTGAGACGCGCTTGCAGCCAATCTAATCCCAGTGCGGGAAGCAGCGCGACCACCGGCAAGATTCCCACGGCGCGCAGAAAGTGCGGTGCGTCTTCGGCCAGGAGCGTGGGCACGGCCATGACGGTGATCCAGAGCAACACCAGCGCCGCGCTCGCGTCGCGCCGGAAACGCGCCAGAGCTACGCCCACGCCGGTGACGAACGCTAATCCCAGCGCCGGCCCCCAGACCGGACGCCAGGCCAGGTTATGCCGCCAGATGCGGTCGCCGCGCAGGAAGAACATCTCTGCTGTGCGCCAGGCGTGATGCAGGAGTAAGCCCCACGGGTTACCGCCGTTGATCTCCGGGCTGAAGACGGAGACTTGCCCGCTGCGCCCTAAGATGATTTCGGGATGCAAGCCGGTATAGATTCCCAGCGGGGCGAGGGCGAGCAGCGCCGCGCCGCAAAAGAGCAGTGCTCCGCGCCACCGGGACAAGGCTTCCTCGCGGTGACAGAGCAGCGCGTAGCCTACAAAAACAACTAACGCGACCGGCGTAAAGCGCACGGCGGTGTAGGTGTACCAGCTCGCGCCGTAGAATGCACCTGCCGCGATCCAGTAGCGAGAGCGGCGTGTCTTCACCGCGCGCGCCGCCTGTGCTAGGCAGAGCGCGCTGAAGAGCGGCAACAAGATAGCTCTAAACCCCACACGGCTGAGGTGTAGGTGCCAGAAGGTGACGGTCAACACGGCTAGGGACCAACGTCCAATTTTCTCCCCAAAAAGAACCCGTGCGAAATCATAAGTGGCAGCCAGCGTGAGCACGCCGATAAAGAAGGAGGGCAGCCGGATGGCCAGCGGGGTGCGGCCCAGCAAGCCTACGCAAGCCGTGACCAGGTAGATGAAGAGCGGCTCGCGGCCATTGTTGGCGGTGAAGTAGAGCGGGAAGCGCCCCGCCAGCACGCGCAGCGCGTCTAGGCCATGTTGCGCCTCGTCGTGGTACAGTCCCGGCGGGATTTGGCCGGGAGCGGCCAGACGCAACGCCGCTCCGAGCAAGAGCAGCGTCAAGACAAGCGCGCGGTTGCGCCAGAAAGGGGAGCGGGAACGTTGGGAAGACATTTAGCGACCGTCCCCGATAAAGAGTAATTCCTCACTGTTTTGCTGGTCTGAAAGCGCGTACTTGTAACGGCCAGATTGCACCACCCGCACCTGGGATTTGTATTTTCGCAACAGACCACGCAACTCTTCTGCTGTAGGTATCCCGTCGCTGCGGTAGGAGACAACCAGAATGCTCTCTTGATAGTGGGCAAATAATCTCTCAAAAGCCGCGTAAATCTGCTCTCTATTGGTCCAAATACAAGGTTGGCGTTTCAACCGGCGATGTTTAGATTGATGATCAATCTGGGTTTCCCACTGCTTATAATTCGTCAGCCCCTCTAAGAAATGGTAGAAGTCGCGGTAATCCACGCCAGCGCCGCGCGCGGAAATATACGGAGTATCAATGTAGACCAGATCGTACTCATTGGGGATATCCAGCGCGTCCATATTCAGCGCGTGGTTGGCTTGACCGTTATCGAATACTGCCTGGTTAGCCTCCGCGATAATTTCCTGGAACCATGACGGGAAGGGTCTATCCCACGAGGTTTTGTTACCAAAAGAACGCTCCACATCCGCCAGCCGGAGGTAGAGATTTTTGCGGTGAAAGAGATTGTAAGGGCGTTTGACGATGGCTGCTTGGGCTAACGCGAAGAATGCCAGCGCGAATTTGTAGGGATTTTCCAGTTGCCGGATATTCGTGATGGTCTGATCAAGCCAAGCGTTCTCTTCAGCCGTAAAATATATGTCGGGGAAGTTGTCCTGAATCAAGGTGGGGTATTCAATATCAGCATGTTGCTGGAGCAACCAGCTGATTTCGTGAGAGGTCAGCCGCACATCCCGATTTTCGACCAGCGCCCTGCCGAAATGATAGTTGAAACGCAAAATGTCGTTGTAGGTCACGCACTTGCCCGCTTGCTTAAAGCGATAGGCTATGCTGCCGGTGCCGCCAAAAGCATCAAGACAAGAGGTGAAATCCAATGATTTTATCTCTTCCCAGATCCAGTCAGCTAATTTAGCCTTGCTACCCTGATAACGAGTGCTGGGGAATTTGGCCGTCAGAGATTTATTCGCGAAGAGGGAAGGCTGATAGTTGTAGGCAACCTGCGCACTCATGCTTTCACCTGGATCAGTGTCCCCGGCGTGGATTCCGGCTCCAAGAGCGCGCGCACTAGATTGCCCGGCTCGCGTCCGGTGAAGATCCAGGCGCGCAGATCCGGCAGACGTTGCACCAACGCCAACATCTGTTCCACTTTGTCCGCCATGCCGCCGGTGACGTCAACGCAGCCAGAACCGCGCAGGAACTGGGCAACGACCGGGTAATTCGCCGGGGTGATGGTGGGGATAAGGCGGTGTTGGTCATCCAGCACGCCAGGCGCGTTGCCCAAGAGCAGGACGCGCTTTGGTTGGAGGATGGGCGCCCAATGAACGAAGAGGTCTTCCGTCGAAAGGATCGTGCCGCCGCGTTCAGTATCGAACGCCACATCACCGAAGATGAGCGGAATCAATTTGGTCTTCAGCGCGTAGCGGAGCGGCGCTAGCTGCCATTCTGATATCTGACCGGCTCTCGCCAACACCGCCGCTGAAGGCGGCAAGCTGAACACCGGAACTCCCTCTGCCAGGAAAACATCCGTCACGAGGCGGTTGAGGCGCGCGGCAGCGGCGCCAATCTGCGCGAAGCCGGCCCAGGATACCTCCGCCTGGGGGCTTGCGGACAGAGGATGGCGTTTGGCAGCCCAATGTCCAAAGGAACCGGAGCCGTGCCCCAAGACGATGCGCAACCCTGGATTGCTCGCCAGCGCGGATTTCATCTCCTGGGCCAGCCGCCGAATGACCTGGGGACGCGGAGTCGCCTCGCGTTGCTTATCGGTGATCAATGAACCACCCAGTTTGACGAAAACCAATTCAGCACTCATAACCCAACTCCATTATCTTGCCTGATTTGGACGCAGATGTGCGCAGAAAAACGCAGATTTTTAATTTTTCTTAGGAAAGTATTTTAGGTCTCTGGGACTTTGCATGATTGATGCATCACGACATTAATTTTTCACCACAGATTACACAGATTGCACTGATTTCTTCGCGTTAATGCGCGCCATTCGCGGTTGATTTTGGCTGGACCATGCGCAATCCTAAAGAGGCAGTATTTTTTATCAGCGTTCATCTGCGTTAATCTGCGTCCGATTAGTGCCGTGGCGGCAAGCCATCTTCTTTCACTAATGTTTCCCAAACCTGCACCGCGCCGGCTTGACGTAAAGCCTCGGCTACCGCTGCCTTCCGCTCCACGCACACCAACGCGATGACGTTGCCTCCCATCCCGCCGCCGGTCAGCTTTGCGCCCAGCGCGCCCGCCGCGCGCGCCGAGGCTACCAGGCGATCCAGCGCAGGCAGTGAGACTCCGAGCTGGCGCAAGAGCGTGTGGTTTTCGTCTAAAAGCGGGCCTAACGCGGTGATGTCGCCAGCAGAGATAGTCTGGCGCGCCGCGTCCGCGAGCTGCCCCATCCGCGCGAAGTAGGCTGTGTAGCAAGCGCGCTCCGCGTCGCGACGTTGGCGTACTCCCTGCACTGCCTCGCGGGTCAAACTGGGGATGCCGCTGTTGGCGATGAGCAGCCAAAACGGCGCGCTGACAGTGAAAACTTCCGGCGCGGCTCCCTTGACAAAGTAAACCGGCTGCTCCCACGCTATCACGGTATTGTCGATGCCACTGGGCGTCCCGTGGTGGATCTTCTCCACCTCGTAGGCCAGGGTGCTGACCGCCTTCGCTCCGAGCTCGTGGCCCAGAAAAGCCACCAGCGCGCGCGCCACGGCTACGGAGACGGCGGCCCCGCTTCCCAGCCCGGCGGCGATAGGCAGCTCGGAATGCACGGTGAGCCGCGCGTCCGGTTCGGCGGCGGTTAGATGCTCCAACGTGAGCCGCGCAAGGGCGGCCAGCGGCTGCTCAACGGGAGCGTCACGTAGCCAGAACTCCTCGCCTAAGTCGGCGGCGACGATGCGTAAACCTCCGCGCGCCGGCTCTATCTGCGCTCGCGCCCGCAATCCAGCCACTGGCACGGCAATCGCGGGGCGGCCATAAACCACGCTATGTTCCCCGCAGAGAATCACCTTGCCCGGCGCCGAACGTTCAAGCATATGATACTCCTATTGAAAGGGTTTACCGCAGAGGACACGGAATTTAGGTTGTTAGCGGTTGGTGATTAGCGGTTAGCCATCTGCTATTTCTGTTATCTGCGAAATCTGTGGATTAACTCCCAATCCCTAGATACAAGATCGCCATTGCTAGCGCCCCCCAGAGCAGAATATCCACCTGGAGGGGACGGTCGGTAAGCAAAACCTCATCCGGGGCCAACGTCACCCCCTCGGAGTGTACCAGATAGAGATAGCGGAAAAGGCCATAGATGACGAAAGGAATTGTCAACATCATCAGGTGGTTCTGCGGGAGGTTAGGGGCCGAGAAGGTGTAGAGCGCGTAAGCCAAGATGTGGAGGATGTTACCAGCCCAATCAGCTCATCCAAGAGTGGCAGAGTGTATTGATTAAGGCTCTCCCGGTGATTGCCAGCCTCCGCGCCCAAGAGCACCTTCTCACCGCGCCGTTTGCCCAGGGCCAAGAAGAGCGCCAACAGCGTCGTGCAGAGGTAGATCCAGGGAGAGAAATTCTCCGCGTCCACCAGGGGCGCGCCCCCCGCCACGCGCAACACAAAGCCGGTTGCAATAGCCATCACGTCCAACAAGACGATATTTTTCAGGTAAAAGGAGTAGGTCAATTGCAGTCCCAAATACCCAACCAGGATGAGCGCAAAACCAGGCGAGAGCAATGCTCCCAAAACGAGCGCCAGCAGAGCAATAAGCACTGCCCCGTTACGCGCGAAGTCAGGTTTCAACGTACCAGCAGGTAGCGGGCGGAGCTGTTTGCGCGGATGCTGGCGATCCTTTTCAATATCCACCAGATCATTGATCGTGTAAACCACGCCGGAGACCAGGCAGAAGAGCAAAAATCCGGCTAAGCTCCGCCCCAGGTAATAGGGATTGAAGATCTTCACATCAAAGGCGAGCGCGGCGAAGAGTAGAACATTCTTCGTCCACTGTTTGGGGCGCATGGTCTTGAATAAGGCTGCAAGTTGGTTCATGGGTGATGACTCCTCTCTGGTCTGTTAGTGCCGGTATGATACCAGAAGCATTGTGAGGAGCAAGAGAAGGTAGACAGTAGCCGGTAGACAGGGGGGGGGGAGGGGCAGAAGAATACTAGTACAGCCCGGCGGCCAGCTGGCGGTATAGCTAGTCCATGCAGGTGGACTTTGCTAGACTTGCTACTCCCATCCCCAATCTATGATAAACTGTACCTATTATCATTTACCCTGGAGGTTTATCCATGAAATTGAATTACAAACGAACTTTTCTCA
>JAIOSN010000252.1 GCA_021107605.1 Anaerolineae bacterium
CCACCGGATATCCCATTTCCTGACGCGCAAAGAGCCGTATCTCCAGATCGGCAAAAGAGAGCGGCGATAACATCGGATGTTTGGCGGCGCTGGGAGGCCGGGCGATGGCGGTCAGCGCGCCGCCCCGGTCAGCCACGATGACGCATGGCCCAGCCGCGCCACAGGTCGCCAGCACCGGCGGGAGCTCGAGGCGGCGCTCAACTGTGTAGGGCGGCCAAAGTTCCTTTCCCGTCGCCGCGTCCAGGGCGTAGAGATGACGATCGTGGCAGGTAGCGTAGACCACACCGTTATGCACAACCGGCCTGGCTTGAGGGTCGATCTTTCGCGCGGTAGGGAAGTGCCATGCTGCGCGACCGTCGCTCAGATCCAGCGCGTACAACCCATCGCGCGCGCCGATGTAGAGCCGCTCGCCATCGCTGATTGGAGCGGTCAGCGGTTTACCCACCGGGCCGATCTTGACCCGCCACTGCAAAGCGCCGTCACGGCGCGCCAACGCCAGCACCTCTCCCCGGTTGGAGACGGTGAAGAGCCGCGCGTCGTGTACCAGCGGCGTCTTGCTGAGCCAGGTTGACCCCGCAGCGTCGAGGTCGAAGCGCCAATGCAGCTCGCCCTGGGGAGTCAACACCAGCAGCTGCGGCCCACGGCAGGGAAGATAGACCACGCCATCCACCAGCGCGGGGGCGGCGAACGAGGCGTTCGCCGCCAGGGGAACGCAGGCGCGTTCCTGGCCGCTCGCGAGGTCAAGGATGACCAGCGTGTGCGTATCAACGGTGAAGTAGACCGTATCGCCGGCCACCGCCGGGGCGGAGACGCGCTGCACAGCCGCAGTCCAACGCCAGCGTTCTTCGCCCGCCGCGTCCAGGGCCAGCAGCGCGCCAGTCCCGCGCAGCAGATCCGCGCTGGTGAGGGAGACAAGGATCACATCCGGGGCGACGGCCACCAAGCCACTGAACCGCGCGTGGTCAAAGGCTTGCTCCCAGCGCACGCCGCCGTCGTCCAGACCCAGCGCGTGGAGCACGGCGCACTCTGTTGAGCGACCGGAATCCCGCGTGGGGATAAGCAGCAAATCGCCGGCAACCAGTGGCGGAAGAGCAGAGAATGTATCGAATTTAGCGGACCAGAGAATTTCGAGATTACCAGCATCCAACATATACTTCACCTCCAATGTTTCCGCCGCGCGCGACCCGCCTTCCTGCGGCTGCGCTCAAGTGACCCCCTAGTGTCATTCCGAGCAACCAAAAGTCGCGCAGCGACTGCCGGGCAGCGAGGGATCTACCGCTATGTTCACGTTATGAGCTGCGCAAGTAGCAGATTCCTCGCTGGGCGCGTCGCTAACGCTCCGCTTGGCTCGGAATGACAACTCTGGCTGTCTTATCGTCACCTGGAGCGCTATGCCAGTTAGTTGTCTCCCCCAGGTCTAGGAAAAAACTGTGATCCACCCCAGTATGTAGGGGCTGCTGAGGGCTGGCTGTCCCTGGATATGATACCCAGACAATCCAGGAGGTTAAACCCCAGCTGTGGTGATGTAACAAACTCATCATTTGGGTAGCGAATAACTAATGACACCAACCAGTTAGCAGTGGACAACGGACAGGTAGCTTACTGAGAACCCCTGGCGCAACGGAACCCGACGTCGCCCCTCGTATCATCCAGATCGCTCCTGAGACGAAGGGCGCTACGGACGTGGTCCGGATTAACGCCCCACGAGCCGCCACGCAGCACCTTACTGCTCTTATCGTAAGCACTAGCCGTCCACTCCCAGACGTTGCCAGCCATGTCCACGCAGCCAGAGGGGCTATCCCCTTGCGGCGAGTATTTGCCTACCGGCGTCGCGCCGCCCTCGTTCTGCCCAAAGTTGCACAGTGCCGGCGTCGGTTTTTCATCCCCCCAGGGATAAATCCGCCCATCGACGCCGCGCGCAGCCTTCTCCCACTCCTCCTCGGCCGGTAGTCGCTTGCCCGCCCACTTGGCATAAGCCGTGGCATCATGCCAGGAGACGTAAATCACCGGATGATCAACAATCTTCTCTCTGCCGCGCCACACCGGCGGGATTTTACCTTCCCAGTGCGCTGGCGGCTGGCGACCAGTGGCAGCTACAAAGCGCGCATATTCGGCGTTAGTCACCGGCGTCTTATCAATCCAGAACTCGGGCAACTCGCGCTTCTTTTTATTATCCCCGTAGAGAAACTTACCCACCGGGATGCGCACCATCTCCGGGCCATTTTTCTCGCCAACCAACCGAGCGTCCTTTAGATCTTCTCTAGCGCGGTTAGCCATAATCTGTAATGTCTGTCTAGCGTGCTCTGTCCAAAGCTGTACACCTTTGAGATCAGGCGCCACTGCTAACAGCTTCTCACCCGCTTCAAGGGCCTCTTGCCAGATGCCCATCTTCCCCGCCACCGCCAACTGCTCATAAAGCGCCAACATTTGACAAGACTTTTTATATTCGCTGACCAGTTTATGATAACGGTGCAGCAATCTCTTTACAGAGTTCAGCAGCCGTTCAGCGGCATCGTCGTCGCGATAATCCAGCCGGTCGCGCAGCACGCGCACCCAGACGGAACAAGCTTCAGCCCAGTGTTCCGCCTCGCCGTGGGCGATGGCCTCATCGTACCACCGGGCGCGTTGTAGTTCATCTTGAGCCTGGGTCAACTTCTCCTGCACATCGCGGAAGTCAGGGTTGCCCTCGGCAACTATCTCAAAGGCAACGATGGCCGGCTGCCACTTCTCCGCTTGGAACAATTCCAGTCCCTGCTCATACTGCTCCGCGAGACGCCGGCGCTGCACCGCTTCCGCTTGCTTGCGATCCAAGCCCTGCTTGGCCTCGGTCAACATTTCCAGAGTTGCCGGGCGGTTGGGATCAAGCCTCACCATCTGGGTGCAACAATCCAACGCTTCCAGCCACTCGCCAGCCGCCAACAGTGCCTCTGCTTGCGTTTCTAACTGCTCCAACGTGGACTCGCGCACCACAGCCGCGCTCCGGGCGTCGGCCGCCGCTTGCAGCGCAGCGACAAACGCCCCGGCGCTGGCATAGCGCTCGGCGGGCGATTTACACAGTGCGCGCAGCAGCACTGCACGCAAGTCGTCGCCTAAGTCGGGGAACAGTTCCAGCGGCAAGGGCGGC
>JAIOSN010000281.1 GCA_021107605.1 Anaerolineae bacterium
ACTCATATTTTCCGGAGGATTCGATGAGACGCAAAAAACTAGTTTTGGTTGATGGTCATTCTCTCGCCTACCGCGCTTTCTACGCCTTGCCCACCAGCCTGCAAACCTCGCGTGGAGAGATCACTAATGCCGTTTATGGCTTCATCTCCATGCTTCTCAGTGTCTTGCGGGATGAGAAACCTGATTACGTGATCGTCACCTTTGATAAAGGGCCTTCGTTTCGGGTGCGGGAGTACGCGGAATACAAGGCGCACCGCGAGAAGATGCCTGACGAGATGCGGGGGCAGATGGGGCGCGTGCGGGAAGCCGTGCGGGTCTTCGGCTTTCCGCTGGTGGAGCTGGATGATTATGAGGCCGATGATCTGCTGGGCACGCTCTCCAAGCAGGCTGCCGAGGAGGGCGTGGACGTGGTGATCTTTACCGGTGATCGTGACGCGCTCCAGTTGGTGGATGAGCGGATCACTGTCTTGACCTCTGGCCGGCGGTTCTCCGATACTACACATTACACGCCGGAGAAGGTGCGCGAGAAGTACGGGTTAGAGCCGGAACAGCTCATTGACCTCAAAGCGCTGATGGGAGATAGTTCCGATAATATTCCCGGCGTCAAGGGAGTAGGGCAGGTCGGCGGCACGAAGATGCTCCAGAAATATGGCACCCTGGATGAGGTGCTCAAGCATGTGGACGCTCTCTCCACGCGCTACCGCCACGCTCTGGAGTCCCAACGCGAGCAGGCTTTGCTCAGTCAACGACTGGGGTGCATTGTCCGGGATGCGCCGGTGACGTTGGATTTGGAGGCCGCCGCGTGTTGGCGGGACGCGGCCCGCGCACCGCTACTCGATTTCATGCGAGAGCTGGAACTCCGCAGTTTGATGCAGCGCGTGGTGGAGCTCCCCGGCAGCGCGCCCCCCGAATCTCAAGGTCAGCTCTCTCTCTTTGGTGAGGAACGGGTGGCGGTCTCCACGCCGACCGTGCAGGTGGAGAGCGGGGTTACTTATCAACTGGTGGTGGACGAGGCGGCGCTCGAAACGTTGGCGGCGGAACTGCGCCAGCGGGGCGGGCCGCTCGCCGTCGATACGGAGACTACCGGTACCGACGCCATGATGGCGGAGTTGGTGGGCATCTCGCTCTCGGATCAGGAGAGGGTAGCCTGGTATCTACCGGTGCAGGCTCCCGCGGGGGAACCGGTGCTTCCGCTGGCCGCGCTGCAACGACATCTCGGTCCCTTGCTAGCCGATCCCACCATACCCAAACAGGGACACAATCTCAAATATGACTTGGAGATATTGCGGCGGGCCGGCTTGCCGTTGGCCGGCTTGCAGTTCGACACCATGCTCGCCGAGTGGGTGATCAATCCCAACTCTTCCAACCTGAGTCTTAAAAATTTAGCCTGGGCGCGGTTAGGTGTGCGCATGACCGAGATCAAGGAGCTTATCGGCTCTGGGCGGAAGCAGAAGACGATGGCGGAGGTACCGCTCTCTGAGGTTATGCCTTACGCTTGCGCCGACGCGGATCTCTCCCGCCGGTTGGTGGAGCAATTACAATCGGAGCTGGTCGCTCAGCAGCAGGAGCACCTTTTTAGAGATATCGAGATGCCCCTCATCCCGGTGCTGGCCGATATGGAGATGCCGGGCGTGAAATTGGATCTGGAGTGGTTGGAGACGCTCTCTAGGGAGCTCTCCCTGCGTCTGGAACGACAGCAAGTGGAGATTTATTCGTTGGCCGGGCAAGAGTTCAACATCAATTCACCGCAACAACTCTCCAGCATTCTCTTTGACAAACTGCACCTGCCAACTAAATGGGTGCGCAAGACGAAATCAGGTTACTATTCCACGCGGGCGGCGGTGCTAGAGGAGTTACAGGGTGAGCATCCCCTCGTCAAACATATCTTGACGTATCGTTCCCTGGCTAAATTGCAGTCCACGTATGTGGTTGCGCTGGCGGAACTTGTCAACCCGGAGACCGGGAGGGTGCATACTTCCTACAACCAGGTGGGGACGGTGACGGGGCGGCTCTCTTCCTCTAACCCGAATTTGCAGAATATCCCCATCCGTACTGAAGAGGGGCGGCGGGTGCGGCGAGCTTTCGTGGCGGAAGAAGGCTGCGTCTTGATCGGTGCAGATTATTCACAAGTGGAGTTGCGGGTGATGGCGCACGTTTCGGAGGATGCCGGCTTGATCCAGGCTTTCAAACGTGGTGAGGATGTCCACGCGACCACGGCGGCGGCGGTTTTTGAGGTACCGTTGGAGCAGGTGGATTACGATATGCGCCGCATAGCCAAGGCCGTCAACTTTGGCCTGATCTACGGGCAACAGGCTTATGGGCTATCCCAACAATTGGGCGTGAGCGTGGAGAAAGCCGAGGAATTTATCCGCCGTTACTTTGCGCGTTTTCCCCAAGTGCGGGCTTACATGCAGCGCGTGCAAAAAGAGGCGCAGGAGCGTGGTTATGTCGAGACGCTCTTGCGGCGGCGGCGTTACTTCCCCGAACTGCGCGCTGGGAGTCAGGCTTCTCACCAGCATCGCCAGTCCGCGCTCCGGATGGCGATCAACACGCCCATCCAGGGTTCCGCAGCTGATATTCTCAAATTGGCGACATTGCGTTTACATGCCCGTCTACGCGCGGAGGGGCTGCGAGCGCGGATGATCCTTCAGGTGCATGATGAACTGGTCTTGGAGGCTCCGGAGGAGGAAGTCGCGGTCGTGGCTGCCATACTCCGGGAGGAGATGTGCGGGGCGTTTGAGCTCTTGGTCCCGCTCAAAGTGGATGTGGAAGCCGGTCACAACTGGGACGAGATGGGGCCGTTGTAGTTCCTCGGTCGACTTGCTTGGTGTGAGCAATGCTATCAGAGAGCAACTTCAATTTCCTATCCAGGGGAAATAATATGTCCACTCCGCGACGCCGTGCGTGGTTAAGAGCGCGTGCGCGTTGATCCCCGTGTCGCTGACCGCCGTTACCGTGAGCGTCACCGTGTCATACGCGCTCTGCTGGAGCGCGTAGCGATCCGGGATCTGGACCGTGGCGGTGACGGGTGCTGTGGTTTGCGATGCTAAAGTTACGGTCAGGGGTTGGATGGTGGTGAGCCAGACGTTGCCGCTCGTGGTGAGGTGGAAGGTGGTGGCGACGGTGCCGGTATTGGTGAGCGCTAAGGTATAGGTCACGGTGCTCTCCGCCGCACCTTGCCGGGTGGCCTGGGGGGGAGCTAAGGTGACGTCTAGATAGTCGTGTTCGCAGTATTCGATGCCGGCTTGGACTGCGGCGTAAGCGTTGATCTCGCCCCAGCCGGTGGCGTGGTTGGGCACGTTGCCCGGCCCCTCGTCGCCCTGACCGGTGGCATAGGGGAGCGGCGTAGCCGTCTCCTCGATGAGGGTCTCGGTGCCGGCGTAATCGCCCAGCAGACAAGGGGCGGCTTCCCAGAGCAGCGCGATGGGGCCGGAGACATGCGGGCTGGACATTGAGGTACCGGTCATCCGAACGTAGGAGCTCTCCGAGTGCTTGTAAGCGGAGCGCACGGCGACGCCGGGAGCGAGCACTTGCGGTTTGAGGTGGGTGTAGCTACGCGGGTTGATGGTATCCGCGTCATCGGTGGGTCCCCAGTTGGAATGTGTAGCATATTCCCCGTTGCTGGTGCCGGTGGAGCCGATACCGGAGACGTTCCCATAGCGCGCCGGATTACCGACAGTGTTGAGGCCGGGGGGACGACTGTAACCGCAGTTGCCGGAATTGCCGTTGGAGAAGACGGGGTAGATGCCGGCTGCATGCCAGGTGTTGATCACATCTTGATACCACGGGTCAATGCTCTGGTCGCAATCGCCCCAGGAGTTGTTGACCACGATGGGGCGCAGGTCGGGGTTGGGATGCTCTCGGTTCAGATCCCACGGCGCGACCATAAATTGCGCACATTCCAGTAGTCCCACGTCTGTGTCGTTGCCGCTGGAGTCAAACCCTGCGCAGGCTATCCACTGCGCTCCAGGCGCCATGCCGATCTGGTTATCTCCGCCATCAGCGCCTACCATGGTGCCCATAGTGTGTGAGCCGTGTCCGTGACCGTCGTGCGGTGCGCTGCTTCCCGTGTAGGGATCCCACCAGTTGTGGTTGTGTTCAAAGCCGCTGCCGGTGTTGCCACGATATTGCTCCACCAGCGCTTGGTGTGTATAGCGGACGCCGGTATCAATATTGGCCACCGTCATGCCTGTGCCGGTGATGCCTAACTCGTTCCAGACGCGGTCTACTTGGACGTGGGTGAGGTTGGATTCGATGCCCGCTAGGGTGAAGGCGGCTGGTTGTGTGATGCTCGGCTCGTAGAGGATGGGTGTCCGCCGTGCCCGGATGGCCCAGATTTCCGGCGCGGAGGTCAATCCCCAGAAGGTCTCGTAAGTGGAATTTTCCACCGCGATGACATTATCTACCCAGAAGGCTTGATAGCTGGCCCCCTGGCTATCCAAATATGCGCGCACGCTCTCCTGTGAATTCTTGGCTGTCTCTTGCAAAGCGTGGGCCACGAAGCGCCCGCGCTCTTTCCATTCCATCTGGGGGGCGGGTGAGAGGTCGGGACGCTGCCGGAGGTAGATCAGATAACCGCCTGATCCTGCTGCGGCCAGAGCGGCGCTAACTGCTGGCTCCAGTTGCATTGGCCCGCTAGCGGATTGTATGCTCACGTGCGTGGCGGCGGCCGCGGTGCTGGTGGGAGGAAGTTCCGCCGCGTACTGCAACCGGGGAGTGTCCAGAGTGCTGGTATTCTTGGGGAGCACCCGCAAGGCGGGTGCTCCCCGGCAGGTCGTGGTCTGCCAGAAGGAGAAACTAAGCAACCACGCTAATCCGATGACCAGCAGCAGTAACGTGGGGGGGGAACCTCTCTTGATCATGCTTATGAATTTCTCCTTTTGATGAGTAGACATCAGATTTCTGAAAGAAATCGGATGTCTGTTGTAACGGTGACTAGCCCAGCCCAGTGGTTAAAACCGCGGGCTACAGTTGCAAAGTCGCCCTCCGGCGATTGCTGCTCCGGTAACTAGTCCACGTAGGTGGAGCACGGCGGTTAAAACCGCGTGCTACCAGTGCGAAGTCGCCCTCCGGCAACTAGTTGCTAGGTGAAATTGATTGTTCCCAATCGTGCCAAATTTCACCAACTGCGTGGTGCTCTTTTTGTCCCTTAATATAAGCTTGTACCTGAAGGATATTTTCTCTGCGCAGAGTAAAAGCCCCATAAGAGCCTTGCCATTTGAAGAATTCGCCAACTGCGAGCTCGTGGGTCACCAGATGGGAAGAGGACCCTTTTACCTCTTTAACCAAGGTAGCTACCGTGGTGGTGACATGAAGCCGTACCAGAAGATGCACGTGGTTGGACGTACCGCCAATAGCGAGTGGTACACATTTAAGTTCTCGACATTTCTCGGCGATGGCTGCATAGAGACGTGGCTCAATATCTACCGTGATTAATGGTAACCGGTCCCAGGTCGCCC
>JAIOSN010000115.1 GCA_021107605.1 Anaerolineae bacterium
CGAAAAAACTTTCTATATCATCGGGGATCAGCGGTTCATTTTCATATAACAACCCTCCAGAGATTTCAGCAATACTCGCTGGTGATGTATAGATCAAACCACTAGGACCCTCGATTTCATCATAACCCATCGCCTGGATACGCTTATTCTTAGGCGTGCGTCTCAAGAAAGCAGCAGGCTCACCTGCTGTCAAAGAGATTCCGCTCATATACTGCAAAGATTGCTCAAAAAACGCCTCGACATTTAGCCCCAGTTTTTGGGCGCTATGATGAAGCAAGCTCATGCGTATTGCCAGGATGCGATCATCACCAGGCTTTGCACTATTAACCATTGTCATAGCAATCAGCCCTTTTTGCAATAAATCGGGGGAATTTTTCCGCACGCTCAGCATGGCCATGCGCTCTGCAAACAACTGCAAGGCGCCACTTGCCTTGGATGTAATAGTCCGATAAAATTCCTTGCGTTGCTCAAGTGTTCCATTCATCGTTTCAGAAACAATCTCCTGTATCCTTTCATCCGCTAGACACGGCAACGTCGCTTGCATATAAGAATCGGGAACAGACTCCAAGTATTTGATCTGTTCGTGTTCATATGTTAAATCTTGAGATTTCATCGCTTCTCCTTAAATAAAAAACCTTGCATATCCGGCTCAAATTACCCTGATCTGCACCCATCGATTAGAAGCCGCTGAACGTGGGCTTTACCTGCCGGGCATTTTTGCTCCAACTGCTGCTCTACTCGAACCAATATCCATACATTTGGCATTTGGCTGAAACATGGTAGAATGCCACCAGCGTAGAAAAAAGTAGGTTTTGACTGCGATCAGAGATCGCCCAGACTTGCGGAGACTGGGTGGTCTCTTTGTTTTGACTATTCTGCTTTACCTTAAATCACATAATCCAAGGAGTCCTATTTTGAGCTTTGAACAATTTTCTCTCGACCGGCGCATCGCCACCGCGATCAAGACCGTTGGCTATACCACGCCCACCCCTATCCAGCAACAGGCCATTCCACACGCACTCGCGGGGCACGACGTATTGGGACTGGCGCAGACGGGTACCGGCAAGACCGCAGCCTTCCTCTTGCCAATTTTGCAGCGGCTGACCAAAGGCCCGCAGCGGCGGGTACGCGCCCTGATCATCGCCCCCACGCGCGAGCTTGCCGAACAGATCCACCAGATGAGCGTAGACTTGAACCAGAACACCAGAGGGCGCAGCGTCACCGTCTATGGCGGCGTGAGCAAAGCTCGCCAGATAACAGCACTGCGACGCGGCGCCGAGATCGTCGTCGCCTGCCCGGGCCGTCTGTTGGACCTCCTCAATAACGGCAACATTGACCTGTCACAGGTTGAAGTGCTGGTATTGGACGAGGCCGACCGCATGTGCGATATGGGCTTCCTGCCCGACATTCGCCGCATTCTCAAGACCCTGCCGGCGCAGCGCCAGACGCTCTTCTTTGCGGCCACGATGCCCAAAGATATCCTCCGGCTGGCAGATCAGATCCTCAACGACCCAGTCACGGTGCAGATTGGCATAATAGCCCCCGTGGAAACCGTTTCGCACGCGCTCTACCCCATCCCCCACAAACTCAAGAAGCAGCTCCTGATGGCCACGCTGCAGCAGACAGAAATGGGGCGCGTGTTGATCTTTACACGGACCAAGCACCGTGCCCGCAACCTGGCTCGTGACCTGGACAAGCGCGGCTATCGCGCTTCAGCGCTGCAGGGCAATATGTCACAGAATCAACGGAACAGAGCGATCAACGGTTTTCGCGACGGTAAATACGACGTTCTCGTCGCCACCGACATTGCATCGCGCGGCATTGACATCAGCGAGATCACCCACGTAATCAACTTTGACATCCCGGATACGGTTGATGCCTATATCCACCGCATTGGCCGGACCGGTCGCGCCCACCAGACCGGCGCAGCCTATACATTTGCCAGCGAGGAAAACGGGGCGATGGTACGCGAAATCGAAAAGGTGTTGGGTACACAGATTGAGCGGCGGCGACTGCCTGACTTCAACTATGGCGACTTTGTGCCTGAAAAGCAATTCCAGCACAGCACGCGGAATCAGCCGAGGCGAAAACGATCACGCCGATCCGCTGCTCAAAGGTCCCGGCGCGCTCCGGGCGGCAGGCGACGCACCCACGCCCCCACCAGAAAAGCGGCGTGAGCATCACGTGCTCCCGCCGCAGAACCACTTAATGCGTCTCGCCTAACGGGGGGCGAGATAAGCCGCCCCTGGGGGGGGGCGATAGCCGCGTCGGGTGCAAGTCGTGGATAGGCAACCCCACTTGCACTACCTGATGCCACCGCTTCCCCACGAGACCTTGCCTTGCAATGTCTACACTTCTCGTGCGGTCTTCGCTCATCAATGAGCCACGTGAATTTGTCTTGCTCAAAGCCTCACCACCACAACGAACCACGCTATTCGGTTTCTTTCACTGTGTGGTGTATGTCAACGTGTTTCATTGAGCGAGCTTGGCACTGGCAAGCCGATTTAGACTTATTCCAGCTTCAGCAGCTTCGAGCGCCAAATGGCGGTGAAGTACCGGCGGAATCCGTAACACGAACTTGCCACTGTATTGCCTGATGGCAATTGGTTCAGGCACGAGTTCACCACTGGCCTTCAAATCAACGACGACGTCAGCACTTGACGGATACCTTCGAGTGCCGTTTCTGGTGTAGAGGCTAACCAACTGAGACTGGGAAACTCGACACAGAGGCCGACATACTCGTCGTCTTCCTCTGACCAAGTCACACGATAGGTATATCGGTCATTTTCGAGCATCGCTTTGCGCCTCCAGCCGATCAATTGCTTTCAATACTTGCCTTACCTGATATGCTTTAGCCATACCTTTATGATTCTGAATGTTGACTCGCGGGTCTCCTTGCCAGGGTGTTTTGTAGATGCAGTGGCTGCTGCTTTTCTGTCGAGCCTCGCCAAAGTAAAAATCGCACACTTTGCGCAGGTCTCGAAAGCGAATCCCTCTTGGATTTCGCCGCATTTTAGCAACGGTGCCTTCAACTCTAGTCATGAGGATATAGTATCACTATCAGTATCTTTGTCAAGGTGTACGAGATCGTTGGGCTGCCCAACGGGCCGCGAGATAAGCCGCCCCCCCCAAGCTGCATCGCGCCGAAGGCGCGAAAGCGGCGCAGTGTCGGGTTGACGCCCTTGGTTAGCGCGCTACCATTAAACAACTCGGTTTTCGGTTATCAGACGGATCACTTTGCGCTTGACAAACATGGTCTACCTTACGACCAGCGGCAGATACACAAAGTAGTCGTATATCGGCCTGGTTACGTAGAGGGCGACATCGTCCACCCAGGCCGTGCTCGTCTTGTGGTAACCCGGGTTCCAGTCCTGTGTGAGCTGAAATCCCACCAACACCCTCTGACCAACAACATTCGCTAATTCGTCCGCTTCCAGTCTGTAGATGCGATTTTTCCACACCATTGGATAGTGGTAAAAATAGGTGAGACCATAACGCACGTCCACGTATTTCGTCTGCCGGGTCTGGTCCCAGATACCCCCTATGAGAATATCGTTATCCCAATCAGTGTCCGAACTCAGACCGGTCAGCCAATAACCAAAGCTTATATCCAGCGCATCAGACGGGATGTACACCTCCTGCCACACCCAACATTCTTCGCCAGACAATTTGACCGACCAGGAACCGCTATGGTGGTTGCTGCTTGACAGCGATGGGAAGCTTTCAGTGTACCAATATGCCCAGCCGCTCTCAAACCCTGGATTCTGCAAGAGTTGGGTTGGCGGCGGCGTAAAGGCCAAGGCATCAGTCTCGGCTCCGTCGGGGAACCCACCAACCAGGACCGAGTTACCTGTGGTCGTGTCGGCGATGCGTAATTCGCCCTGGGAAGTGGTTGCGTTATAGGCCGCCAGGTAAAGAACCCCAGACACTTCTTCAAAGTCCATGCTCTGAGCATAGTCGGCATCAAATCCTATCGAACCAATCACCGTGCCGGCGCCGGTGACAGGGTCAATCTGCACCAGGTTGTCGCTGGAGACGTCCACACCATACATCTCGCCGTCGGCATTGATGGCGATGTCGATGATGGTAGGCGCGTTGGTGATCTGACCCACAACGGTCGTGGCCCCAGTATTAATGTTAACCGTGTACAAGGATGAGATTGAGCTGTCTGTAGAAGAAGCATACAAGGTTCCATCGGCGGTGCCGGTCGCGCCCGTCCACACTTGTCCAGAAATTGGATTACTCGCACCAATAGTGGTGTCCACCCCAGTAGTTGTATTAAGGGTGTGAAGTTCGTTAAGATTGTAATCAATCACATACACCTGGCTAAAGTCGTGGCCCACAAAGTCGCCGGCAAAATATGTCGTGCCGGCAACACTTTCAACGTATATCCACTCTCCGGGGATGTTGGTATCGGGAATGTAGTACATTTTTTCATCCGGGTGTATTTCCACCACAAAGGCCGCGTGACCGGCGAGCGGGGACAAGCGCGAATCGAGGGATTCACTCGTTGGCTCGGCCATGTTGGGCGCGCGGCCGGTGGAGGGCCGTTGGTCGGTGGTGAATTGGACAAGAGAAGTGGTCGGCCGGCGGGTTGGCGGGATCAGTCGCTGCCCTGCGGGAACCTTTAACTCGTTGGTTAGGGGGACAAGGCTGCCCGTTTCCAGCTGGATGAGGGAATGATTGATAGCTGGTGACGGTCGGGCTGAAAGATGAGCGGGGCCTATGATCAAAAAAAGCATCAGAAGTGTGAGAGCAAGAAGTATTCGAGCGAATTTACTTAACATCGTTAACCTCCTTGAGTTACAACGGTTGGTACACGTCCGCTTGCAGAATCCTGGTGTCGCTTGTAGGGACCGGCATGTTTCGTTCCACCTGAATTTCGCAAGTGGTTCAGAAGTTACCGTTTCCGATTTGTGCTATCGTATTCGCGAAGCGCTGAGTTCAAATGGACGCGGCGGATGAGCCGCGAGCAGCCCATATAACGGCCCGGAGCTCAGCGGC
>JAIOSN010000148.1 GCA_021107605.1 Anaerolineae bacterium
CGTACCAGAGGCGGAGTGTACCATGGCCGAATTTACCCCGGAGCAGAAAAACCAGCTAAGCCATCGTGCCCGCGCGGCTCAAGAGATGAGAGAGATAATAAAGCGGTTAGCTGTTAGCAGTTAGTCGTTAGCAGTTGGCGGTTAGCCGTTAGTAGTTAGCCTTTCGACTTTCGACTTTCAACTTTTAACTGGCAACTTATTTTTTCAGGAGGTTCCATGTTAACCAACGCTTCAGCAATTCCTACTCGCGGCATCCCCGGCTGGGTGATCCGTGTGCGCGCGCCATTTATGACAGCTACCATCATCCCCGTACTGCTGGGTGGGGTGGCAGCCTGGGTAGCCACCGGCACATTCAGCTGGTTACACTTTTTGTTATCGTTGGTAGGGGCACTGCTCCTTCATGCCGGGGCGAACATGCTCAACGATTACTTCGACCATCTGAGCGGCACCGATATCAGAAACCGTCAGGCCATCGCGCCCTTTACCGGCGGCAGTCCCATCCTCAAATTGGGACTGTTGGAGCCGGAACGCGTGCGCAATGAGGCCATGGCCTACTTTGCCATCGCGGCATTGATTGGCTGCTATCTCACCTGGCAGAGCTCGTTCTGGCTCTTGGCCATTGGAGCAGCGGGACTCTTCGCCGGGTACCTCTACACCGCCTATCTAGCGCCCATCGGTTGGGGGGAACTCTTCCTCTTTCTCAGTTTTGGCCCCTTGATGGTGCTGGGAACCTGGGTCGTGCAAACCGGCGCCCCTAGTTGGGAACCGATCTGGGCCTCGCTGCCGGTAGCCTACCTGATTATGAACGTGCTCTGGATCAACCAATTTCCCGATGCGCCTGCCGACAATGAAGCCGGCAAACGGCATTGGGTCGTGCGGTTGGGACGCGAACGCGCGTTACCCATCTACGGACTGCTCTTTGTAGCAGCCTACCTATCGCTGGTGGTCAACGTGCTTACATCACTGGCCCCGCCCTGGACGCTGGCCGGTCTGCTCACCATACCGCTGGCCTGGCGTGCTTGGCAAGTGGCGCGAACGTATTATGATGAGATGCCCGCGCTGCGTCCGGCTAACGAGCTGACGATCCAGGTACATTTGGTCACGGGGGTTTTGCTGATTGTAGGCTATCTAATTCAAGGTATTGTCCGGTAGCCTTAAAAATTTGTTCACCACAGGGACACCGAGAGCACTGAGAAAAAATAAGTTTTAAGATGACATGACGTCTCTGGAAGAAGAGTACTTTTGCCACAAAGTCGCCAAGCCGCTAAATTTTATTAATTCTTCGCGTCTTTGCGGCAAGCTATCTTTTTTCAGTGGAATCAACATCGGAATTTATAAGAAAGGAAGGGTGAGATGAATCTACAGGCACTAGAACACGATCTACGTACTTATTGCCCGGCGGGAATGGAGAATTTCCCCGGCGATTTTGTTTGGCCGCGCTACGAGGGCCTCTCAGTAGGGAATATCCCCGCTACCATTGCCCGGCTGCTGGGAGCCAGTACGGTTAACATACTCCCGCCACTGCGCGCCGATCTGCTGGTGGGATTAGACGAGGATGTCCGGCGCGTGGTGCTGGTAATTGTGGACGGGCTAGGCTGGGAGCAGCTCCAGCGCATGATGGCCGAGGACAAGGAGCTGATTTTTCATCAGTTCCAGGAGCGGGGACGGCTATTGCCCCTCACCTCCATCTTTCCCTCGACGACGAATAACGTCTTGAGCACGCTGCGTACTGGCGCGCCACCTATCAGACACGGGCTGCTGGCTTACGAACTCTACCTGCGTCAATGGGCCACGGCTGCCGAGTGCATCACCTTCTCCCCCATCGTGGCTCGCGGCTCGGCGGCCCTGGAGAAGTGGGGCTTGGACGCGGAGAACTTCTTACCCGTCCCCGCGCTGGCCAATCAACTTTCCATTCAAGGAACGCTCACCTATCAGGTGATCTCCAATCATATCAAGAGCGGCGCGTTGAGCCGGATGTACTTCCGGGGCGTCCGTGAGGTGTACGGTCACTTTTCCGCCTCAGATTTCTGGTTGACGGTGCGGCGCGCGTTGCATGAACATCACGAGGAGCGTTGCTACATTTCAGCATATTGGAGCGCGGTGGACACTCTGGCGCATCTATACGGCCCGCGCCACGAGGCCGGGTTGAACGAAGTGCGCTCGCTCTCTTACCTGCTACGGCGGGCCTTCTTGGAGAAATTATCGCCAGCGGATCGCGAGGGCACGTTGTTGTTGATCACCGCCGATCATGGGCAACTCGAAACTCCAGTGGAGCAGGCAATTGTACTGACGGAACATCCGGAGTTGGCGAATATGCTCACCTTGCCGCTGGTCGGGGAGGCGCGTGTACCTTTCTTCTACGTCCGGGGCGGCGCTCTGGAAAAAGCGCGCGCGTACTTGGAAGAGCATTTTGGAGAGCAACTTATCTGCCTGGACCGGCAGGCGATACTGGATAGCGGTCTCTTGGGGCCGGGCAAACCTTATAGCGAAGTTCCTCACCGGTTGGGAGACCTGATAGCGATCACCAAGGGCCACGCGACCTTTGTGCGTACCGATGAGGACGCGAAACGGTTACCGGGCCGGCACGGCGGGTTGCTGCCGCAGGAAATGTTGGTGCCGCTCTTGGCCGTGCGACTAGAAGATTTGTAACCATAATGGGACGCAGATTCACGCAGATTTTCGCAGATAAAATCAAAAAAAATCAGTTTTTATCTGTGTCCTACCTAGGGCTGGCTAAATAGTAACCTACAATTTACGTATGAGAGAGGTGTCCAGTGTTAAATCAGAGAACCACCGAGGCTATGACTATAGTGACAGCCAGCGCGCAACACCTGTTTCCTAACTTGAGCTTGGAACAAGCGTTCGGAGAATTGTTGTTGGCACAGGCGCGCAAGAATTTAATTCACTATCGCGCCATGGTCCATCGCTTCGAGCAAAAGCACCAACAGGAATTTGTCCTATTCCGCCAGCAAATCTTGACTGGTGAACCGGCGTGGGAAGCAGAACAGGACTACTTTGATTGGGAAATGGCTATGACAGGCATCGCTGACATGAAGCGCGAGATTGAAAGGTTGCAGACCCTGGTACAACACTGATGAATGTCCGGCAATTGTTTAGCAATCTACGTCAAGAAACACAGACACGCAGCTATTTCTGCCGATTAGAATTAATAGCGCAAAGTACCCACTTGCTTAAAGCCCGCTTGTATGTAACAGCTACACTTTTTGTGCAAGTCTACCGTAACGACCAATACAATACTACCAATTTGGTGCTGCTCTATGAGGGACAACGGCTATATGCGCGCGACCAACTTGATGGTGTTTGGCATCGTCACCCAGTCGATAATCCACAGCAACATGATCACAGTGCTGAGGGACGGCGTGCTGTTAGTCTAGCTGAGTTTTTAACTGA
>JAIOSN010000202.1 GCA_021107605.1 Anaerolineae bacterium
AAGTTAGTAGACACTTCAGTGCTGCAAAGCACAGCGATAAATCGCCTACTACAAGCCACAGTAAGTGAGACTCACCCTTGCCCATTTGCTTTCTCGCCTCCTCGCTTACCCGCTTTCTCGCTTTCTCACTCGCCTGACGACTGAGGTCGTGGTTACAGTAGTGATTTGTACATTTGCCATTTGCTGATTTGCTTAGTTTGTCAGTCCATGCAGTTGTGTTATTATGATTCGCGTGCATTGGCGTCCATTCGCGGTTGATTTTGGCTCGACCATGTGAAATCCTAAAGAGCCTCTTCTCAAAACGGAACACGCAATACGCTATAGGAAAGTCAACCGCAATGCAACGCACCCTTATAATTTCGCTAACTATAATTTTCGGGAGATGTTTCTTATGTCCAAAAATATTGATATCCGCCGGATCACACTCACGTCTCTGATGTCGGCTCTGATTTTCGTCTTGACGCGCACGCAGTTGGCTGTTACGCCTACGGGGGGCTATATCCACCTGGGCGACGCGGGAATCATCTTCGCCTCGCTGGCTTTTGGTCCCTGGGTAGGGATGGTCGCCGGTGGTTTGGGGACAGCGCTGGCCGATGTTACCAGCGGTTATGCGCAATGGGCTATCTTCTCACTGTTGGTGCATGGAGCGCAAGGGTGGGCGGTGGGACAGCTCTTCAATGAGCAGCGGGGTTTGCTCTCCACGGTCCTGGTCAGCGCCGTCTCCCTCGCTATCGTGGTGGGCGGATATTTCGTCGCCGGTACGATCTTAGAGGGCAGCGCCATCGCTCTTGGATCGTTGTTGCCCAATACCTTGCAGGCCCTGGGTGGTTCACTGCTGGGCATTCCGCTCTATTTCGCGGTGCAGCGCGCTTACCCGCCGCTGCGACGTTATCGTCAGGCGAAGTAAATTGGCAGTGGGTATCAGATCAAACGGAGGAAGGGTACCCTTCCTCCGTTTTTCAGCATGGTTCAGAATTCTATGAAGTTAGATTAACACTTTTGGTGTCAAGCCCCGCAGGGTAAGTGGGGCTGAATATGCCAGCCCCACTTACTGCTGGTTCTTGATCTCTGCCGTCCGGGCACCCGCCGCCAGCCCGCTGCCGCCAGCACTGGCGAACTGGAGACCAGCCGGGGCTTCCAGCAAAACACAGTCCCCTGTCTCCCCCTCACACGCTGGCTGCCGCAGCAGGGCAGAGATATACAGCGAGTCGTTGCCCGCCAGCAGCAAGTTCGGAGAGCCATTGGAGTAGATTTCATCCCCGGACAGCGTTTCCTCCAGCGTTGGTTCCCATTGTCCATTGACCCTAGCGGTGGATTTCTCTACCTGTGCCAGTTCAGCATTAACCCAACTGAACGACAACTCGGTATCCAGTATTTCAGCCAGACAAAACGAAACGTCTTGCTAGCTGACTCCCCTCTCTGTCAGCACCACCATACTTTGCCGCCAGTCGAGATACGGTGCCCCACAGGTCTCTTTCTTTGTGCCTTGGTCGCTAGTAAACCAATTCTGGCACAAAGATGGCCTGTGGGCAAATTCGTTAATCTAACTTGAACCAGGCCGAAATCTTTGGTTTTTTCTTAACATTCAGTCGTCCAAAAGGAGCGATTGCAAATACTGACTTTTTACGTAAAATATATTCACGCAGTTCTCGCAATACGCTTAGCACGCGGTGGAGGGATATGAAATATTACTCGGAGGAAAAATCAGCCAAATTGCGTGAGACTTTTGAAGCCGAGGTACTCCAATGGCTTGAAGTTACTACGCGACCGATGTTTGGTTGCCCCAGCTACCAGGTGGAAAATTATCTCTTCGCTTTTCTGGTAGATGAGGGCGTGGTAATCACACATCTCTACAAAGCGGAACGTGAGGCTCTCAGCCGCCGTTTCCAGGTGGATGGTTTTCACGCTGGAGAACGGGTATTGCACCGCTGGGGACTGGTGAGAATTAAGGATTGGGAGGAGCTGGGTTTTGTGATTCCTTTTGTACGGCAGAGTTATGAAGAAGCTTTACATCGAGCACACGGTGAATGGCAGAGAAGGTCAAGTTCGCAAGAGAGCTAGCTCAAACCTAAGTACATCTCGATACGGGTAAAAGAGATGAGATAGCCAAACTCTTCAAAAACTTTCCAGTAAGGATCAAGCGCTGGCAGATTCTCCAATTTGGTGTCGTGTAACAGATGCCGCGTATGCAGCGCGTGTAATAGAGCACGAGCAACGGCCTTTTTGTCGCCAGTCTCTGGTTGCAATACAATCCGCGCTAGCTGATAGAGAGTATGTTGGTAGGCTACCCAACCGTGACTGCCATCTACTAACCTGATTTTTAAGCCTTCCAAGTTACCCGCTTTACGCAGTGAGGACGGCTCGTCTAACCAGGAAGGGCGGCTCTGCCGTTCCTCTAAAAGATCGCCGACCGTCGTTGCGTCTAAGAATTTAATCGTGTACGGTTTCTTTTTGAGCTTGGCTTTGAGGGGGGGACGGCGCAATACCAGCAGCTCTCTGGTTACGTGAAACCCCAATTTTTTGAAGAGATAAAAAGCCGGCCAGTTATTCTTGATCACTTCTAGTATTATCTTCTGTGCTCCACGCTCTTTAGCTTGCTGGATCAGGTACTCCATCATGGCTTGCCCCGCATTGTTACGCCGTTTGTTGGGCGATACACCTAGCCGCGTGATCCAAGCTTGATCATCGCGTACTCCTAACATCCCCAGCCCGACTATTTCCCTCTCGATGGTGGCTACCACGGAAGCCTCTAGTTCCACATCGTAATTGTGAATGTAGGCCCTCAAACGCGCCACGTTCATGGGCATGGGCACGATGTAATCAATCCTGGTTCGATTGTAGGTCTCGGTCAGGGTTTCAATAGTGAAGTCCGTGGCGGGGAATAGTTCCACAGCACATTTTTTACTGTGCGCGGTTGAAGTCATCAGCTGTCCCATCACTCAGAATCGCTAGCGAGGTAAGCAGTGATCTGAGCATAGAATTGACGTGCCTTGATTGGTTTGGAGATATACCCGGCGCAACCATACGCTTCAGCCATCTCGCGGGCGGTATCCGGCGGCCAGGCAGTCACAGCCACCACCGGCAGATCCTGCAACTCCTCCATCCGCTGTAATAGAGTCATTACCGTCTGCCCATCCAAATCGGGTAGCCCCATATCCAATAAGACCAGATCCGGTCGGTGCTTTACGGCTAATTCCAAACCGGAAGTGGCATCTTTGGCGTGGATGAATTGACAATCATGATGTTTTAGAATTTGCTGAATCAAACGCGCATCATACGGATTATCCTCAATGAGCAATATCTTCTTCATAGCACTACCCTTTATTAAATATCTTCGTTACTACTCAGGTGGGATAGACCTCCGAGGCCTTGAAAGGAGTTGAGGATGTAACTAAGTGGCATACAAAATCATCAGAAAAGAAAGAGTTAATTGAATCATTATTTAGTGAAGGTCTCCAAGAACTTGCATTAAGCATAAATAACTTTTATTCTAAAAATTACATTCAGTACTATTCGTCGGTTGAAATTTTAAAATTTATTCGCACACTTGGAATTCTGAC
>JAIOSN010000161.1 GCA_021107605.1 Anaerolineae bacterium
CGTGACGATCCACGCATCACGCGAGTGGGTGTTTTGCTACGCCGTACCAGCTTAGATGAGCTGCCACAATTGTTTAACGTGCTCAAAGGGGAGATGAGTTTAGTTGGCCCGCGCCCACCGACCCCCGAAGAAGTTGCCGCCTACCAGCAGTGGCATAGAAAACGCCTGGTGGTCTCGCCAGGGATGACGGGGTTATGGCAAGTTAGCGGGCGGAGCGATCTCACGTTTGATGAGATGGCATTGCTAGATATCTATTATATAGAAAATTGGTCCCCGTGGTTGGATATAAATATCCTCCTGCGCACCGCACCCAAAGTATTATCGGGGGAAGGGGCCTACTGAACCAGACCTCTGAGGTCTTAACTAAAGTTCCCTGTCCACGCAGGTGGACAGCCGGCGGTCAGCCTCCGGTAGCCTACTTCAGTAGGCGTGCTGGGGCAGCCCAGCTGTTACTATTACTCGTTTTACGGTTGACAGACCACTAGTTTTTTTTTCTTAGCGTCTGGGCGATGAAATATCCTTTTCTCAGCAGCGTCAAACTTATTTTTTTTCTCAGTGTCCTCGGTGTCTCCGTGGTGAGTTATCTTTTTTCAGGGGAGTCAAGAATGAATCAATGGCAATTAACAACTTCAGAGAAAACCGCGCTCCTGGACTTCTTGCGCCGTCTGGTACAGACGCCGAGTTTCTCCGGTGAGGAGGGGGGCGTCGCCGAGCTGGTATTGGACGAGCTGCGCGCGTTAGGTTTTCATGGTGTGCGGCGGGATAACGCCGGCAATGTAATTGGTGAGCTGGGAACCGCCGCTGGCCCCCTGCTCTTACTGGATAGCCATCTGGATACCGTCAGAGTTTCGGATCCGGAGTCGTGGGCCTGCGATCCCTGGGCCGCTGAGGTGCGGGACGGGCGGCTCTACGGTCTGGGCTCCTGTGATATGAAGGGCGGTTTGGCCGCCACGATTTACGGAGCCGCGCACCTGCTCCAGTTGGGCGTGCCCTTAGCCGGTCGCGTGATGGTGGCGGCGGTGGGGCTAGAAGAGCCTTGCGAGGGGATTGGAACACGCATTCTCTTTGAGGAGGATGGCATTGATCCCGATTGGGTTCTGATTGCGGAGCCTTCCAATCTACAAGTTATCCGAGCGCAACGCGGGCATCAAGAGATGTCCTTGTCGGTGACCGGACGTTCCGCGCACTCCGCCACTCCACAGCTGGGTGAAAACGCTATCTACACCATGGCACGGGTACTCTTTGGACTAGAAATTCTGGCCGGTCAACTAACCACAGATTCCTTCCTGGGATCAGGCGTGCTGGCCGTTACCGACATTCGCTCGCACGCGGTCAGCCGGAACGCCATCCCCGAACGCTGTGAAATTATCATTGACCGGCGTTTAACGTTAGGGGAGAGTGAAACCTCAGTCCTGGCCGAAATCCAGCGGGTGATCACTCGCGAAGGTGTGGCCGATCAAGTGAAGATTATTGAGGAAGAGATCAAGACCTATACCGGCAAAACCTATCGGGTGCGACGCTCATCCTTGCCCTGGGCCTTCAAGTCGAAACATCCATTGGTACAGGCGATGGTCGCTGCGGCGCGGCAAGTGGGCTGTCAACCCAAGTTGGAGAAATGGCACTTCGCCACCGAGGGAGCCTATACCGCCGGCGTGGCGCGAGTGCCTACCGTGGGCTTCGGCCCCGGCGATCCGGCCCTGGCCCATACCAGCAACGAACATATTGAACTATCTCAAGTCTACACTGCCGCCGGAGCCTATGCCGCGCTGGCCGCCCGCCTGGTAGGAGCGGTTAGCAGTTTCGGAAAATTAACTTTTTGACCGGTGTTATTAAATATTTTCAACCTAATACTAAATTTTTTACTTAGCGTCTTGGTGTCTTAGCGGCAAACTCGCTTTTTCCAGTAGAGTCAATGCTGAAGCGCCGCCTAATTCCTACTCCCCAAGCACTGATCACTTATTCCTGTATGGAGGTAACGCATGAAACAGCTACAAATTAATCCCCCAATTTCCATCGCGTTGACCGAGGGGCGCCCTCTAGTCGCCCTGGAATCTGCACTGATTACCCACGGCTTCGCCTACCCCGCCAGCGTGGAGATTACCGTCCAGATGGCAGAGGCGATCCACGCCGAGGGAGCGGAGCCGGTGGTGGTGGGCATCTGGCGCGGCGTGCCCACCGTCGGCTTGAGCGACGCGCAAATTGAGTCGCTGGCGGCTGATAAAACCGCCGTCAAAGTAAGTGTGCGCGATCTACCGCTGGCCGGAGTGCGTGGTTTGCACGGCGGCACGACGGTCGCCGCCACCGCGCTCTTAGCGCACCGGGCCGGCTTGCGCGTTTTCGCCACGGGAGGGATTGGCGGCATACATCGCGGGCATCCTGAAGACATCTCGGCTGATCTGCCGGTATTGGCTTCCACGCCCATCATCGTGGTCTGCGCGGGAGCCAAAGCAATCTTGGATCTGCCGCGCACACTGGAATTCCTGGAAACGTGGGGCGTGCCGGTGCTAGGCTGGCAGTCGGAGGAGTTCGCGGCCTTTTATAGCCGTTCCGCCGGGCTGCCGGTCGATCAAAAGGTAGCGGACGCGGAAACCGTGGCGGCGATCTATCACCAGCAACGCGCTCTCCAACTGCCACAGGGCGTACTATTGACGGTGCCGGTCCCGGCAGCCGCCGAGGTTCCCACCGAGGAGAGCGAGCCGCTAATCGCGCAGGCGTTGGCCGAGGCCGAGGCGCAAGCCATCACCGGCAAGCGCGTGACCCCTTACCTGTTGGCCCGGCTGGTCAAATTGAGCGGCAATCGCACCAAAATCGCCAATGAGAGATTGCTCATCAACAACGCCCGCGTCGCGGCGCGGGTGGCGTGCGCGCTGGCGACGAAGTAGGTAGTCTGCTAAAAAAACCGAGAATTTCACCCTGGAGAGCACGGAGATTTCAAACTCAACCTTCAGAAAATTAATTTTCAGACCTCCGAGGTTTTGACGGTAATTTGACCGGGGAAGCGGGCTAGGTATCACCAGAACCTGCCACAGGAGTACCAGCTTATAAACCTCGGAGGTCTTTGGGGATGTATCTTTTCTCAGCATCCTCCGCGTCTTTGTAGACCTCGGAGGTTTAATAGAACCAAAGTGCCAGGTGGCTAAATTACCTCAACGCAAAGAGCCTCCAGAGAGGATAATCCCTTCGGGAGGCTCTTCTGGGTACTAGAACTGGCTGGTTAGTTCCTATCGTAAAGTTGTGCTTTTAGCGTGAGTATCTCGCGGCGCAGCTGTGGATTCTCTTCCATCCTGGAGCGAATGCGTTCGTAGCCATAGAGAATGGTAGTATGATCGCGCCCACCCAACTCGGCCCCGATTCGGGGATAGGAAGAGCCGGTCTCTTCGCGCATAAGGTACATAGCGATTTGACGGGGAAGCGCGATACGATGAGTGCGGCGCGCGCCACGCAGATCGTCAAGTCCCAGATTGTAGAAGGTGGAAACGGCTTTGAGTATCTCTTCTGGTGTAAGTTCTGGCGAGTTAGGCAGTAAGTCGGCAAGCGCGTGCTGGACTGTTTCCAGGTTTAGGGGCAGTCCAGTGAGACGGGTCATGGCCAACAATTGATTGAGCGCGCCTTCCAGCTCTCTGATATTGCGTTCGATGTGGCTGGCAATAAACGCCAACACTTTGGGAGGTACATCCACGTTGAACTGATGAGCTTTGTTGCGCAAAATTGCCAGCCGGGTTTCATAATTCGGGGGTTGGATATCTACAATCAGGCCCCATTCAAAACGCGAGCGTAGCCGCTCTTCTAAAGTGACCATGGCCTTCGGAGGCCGGTCACTGGTCATAACAATCTGCCGCCCGGTATCACGCAAGGCATTAAAAGTATGGAAAAATTCTTCCTGGGTGCTCTCCTTCCCGGCGATGAATTGAATATCATCCACCAACAGAACTTCCACGTTACGGTATTTCCCACGAAAAGAATCGGTAGTATGGGTACGAATCGCTTCTACCAGGTCGTTAGTGAACTGCTCGGAAGAGATGTAGAGGACGTGCATCTTCTCCCGATAACATTTCTGCCCGATAGCATGAAGTAGATGGGTTTTACCCAAACCAACACCGCTGTAAAGGAAGAGTGGATTGTAAGCATGGGCAGGAGCTTCAGCGACGGCCTCCGAGGCGGCTTGTGCCAAGCGGTTGCCAGCCCCGACGACGAAACTATCAAAGGAATACCCAGGATTCAGGCCGGGGTCTGGTACATCCGGACGCTCCGGTTCCTCCCCCAACAAGAGAGCTGGCGGTGATTCCGAGAGCGGACGCTTGCTCTCCCAAACCACGAACCGCGCTTCCATCTCCTCTTCGGCGATGCGATAGAGTGTCCGCTTAATAACCGCGTAGAGCTTATTCTCCAACCACTCCACCGCATAGCCATTCCTGACGCCAACGATCAATACATTTTTGTTTTCAAGGCCTATACATTCTGTGTCACGCAACCAGGTGTCAAAGGTAGCTTTGGTCATCTGGAGTTCCAGTTCCCCTAATGCCGCTTGCCAGAGTCTTGCCGAATCTTGATTAGCCATATTTTCATACTCGCTTGTTCTGTCAGAGGCACAGAGAAACCCCATCCAATAATATATGCGTGTCGATTAGTCAGATGATAGTCAATAGCCCGTGGATTCTGGTGGGCAAGACCCGCTGAAATGGTGGGACCCTTTACAGCACGACACTATTCTACCAGAAATTTGCGCTAGAAGCAATCTCTAAAGCACTTCTCACCTTAAAATCTTGATAATTTTAAGGTTCGGAGAGAGAGTTGTGGATAACTATTGCGCCACCCCCTCTAATTAGTGGTAGGATTAGGAGGCGTAGGTATATGTGGGGGGGAGAGGTGTGGACAACTAGGTGGAAAAGTGGATAAGTTTTGACTTTGCCAGCTCATTTTGGGCAAATGTCCTGAAAACAGAAATTTTTTATGCCAGCAAAAGGATTGTAAAAGATAACTTCGCCGGCCTCTATCTAATGAGAACGAAAGCTACGTTGCGCAGTACGACATGTTTCCAGCTCGCGCGTTAATCCCATCCAATCATCTACTACTAAAACTAACGCCGTTTCTTGAGGATGGAATAGATAGTGACTGAACCACAATCTGAGCCACCAGGAAGGGAACGGATAGCCTTTCAGGTCTATGACCACGGCGGTTTTTCCCCATAATTTTCGGTAGAGCTGCCAACGCGCATGTTTCTCCTCTAGGGGAGGAAAGATAGCCGAGAATTCAAACGGGCGGACAGCTTTTATTCGCCGGTAGGAGAAGGCCAGCGGATACAACGGGGCGCAGAGGACAAAGTGGGTTTGATAGCAACGTAGCGCGGCGCGGCGGAGTAACCAACAGTATAAGGTCAAGACCCCGCCCACCAGGGAGACGCCCCAGGCCGCCCCCCGGTAACGGATGTCTAAGAGCACATTGTCGCCCACGGCCCACCAGAGGGCGCCACCGAGCGGTATCAACCAGAAGGAGAGAGTTGACCAATGCTGTGCTAAGGTCTGATAGATTAACAGAGGAAAAGTATTCTTTTTAGCTGCCATCGGTTCAGTTATCCTTTTTCGTTACTACTCAGGCGTGATAGACCTCCGAGGTCTCCAAGTCTCTCGCGCGACAGTTTTTCGCCCAATGATATCTTGCGCCTACGAAGCTCTTATCGAAGACCTCGGAGGTCTGAAGTAAGCCGGGCTGAGTAGTTATCCTTTTTCACTATAAATACAGTATGCGTAGAGGGGACAGAGAGCACAACGTGGCTGCCGCGCCTTGCAGATTGCACGACCATGTTCAATCAGCTCGAGATGTAACGGGTAGTAGAGCTGGGGCGGAACTAACTCTTCCAGTAGCAGATGCGCCTTTTTGCGGGAGGTGTGAGCCGGGATCAGACCTAGCCGTTGGCTGACGCGATGCACGTGCGTATCCACAGGAAAAGCCGGGCGGCCCAGAGCAAAGAGGAGGACGATGGCCGCGGTTTTTGGCCCCACGCCCTGGATGTCGATAAGCCAGTCCCGGGCCGCTTCCAGCGGCAGCTCTTGCAAGAAATCCAGTGAAATCTCGCCACGGGCGGCGCCGATGCGCCGGAGTGCGCCCTGGATACGGGGGGCCTTGGTCGGCGCTAACCCCGCTGGCCGGATGGCGGCGATCAATTCGTCGAGGGACGCTTCACGCACCGCCTCCCAGGTGGGGTAGCGGTCACGCAGGGCCGCGAAAGCCAGATCACGGTTGTGGTCGTTGGTATTCTGGCTGAGGATGGTGTTGACCAGTTCCGCCACGGGTCGGTGGTGCGGTTCCCAGGGATGCTCCCCGTAAGTCGTTTCCAGGATTTGATGTATAGCCTGAAGTTTGGCTGCCAGCTGCTGGTCAGTGGCGCTCATCCCACTCCGCTCCTCGGTTCTGATCGCAAATAAGTGCGGGCACGACGGACCCACTCACGCTCCGCCTCAAAAGTGAGCTGCGTGAGGGCTTCCTCCCAAGTGACCCAGCAGGGAGAAAATTGCGCCTCCCCCGGCTGGCACATTACCTGTGAGCCGTGACGCAGTCGCATCAGGAAGTAATTTTCCGTCCGGTGGATAACACGTGCCCCTACGCAGAAGCTGACCAGTTGTTGGCCCAACGGAGCGACGATCTCCAGGTCGTCATAGCCACTCTCCTCGCGCACTTCTCGCAATGCCACCGCGACTACGGATTCACCGGGTTCTACATGGCCTTTAGGTAGACGTACTTCGTCCCCGGAGGAACGCACCAGAAGCAAGACTGCGCTCCGATCTTCAGCCAGCACTACCCCGCCAGCGGCTTGATAGC
>JAIOSN010000132.1 GCA_021107605.1 Anaerolineae bacterium
ACCCAGGCGTGACGTTCCACTTCCCCCAAATAACCGGGGATAGAGAGACAGCCTTCAACTCCCAACGTGATCACATCCCCACTAGTTTTGGTTATCTCCGGGTTAAGTACCACGTATAACTCGCCACTGCCGAGCACCTCTTCATCCTCTGGAACTTCTACCACTATCAACCTGACTAACTCCGCAATCTGCGAAGCGGCTAACCCCACGCCTCCCTCGACGTGCATGGTCTCAAGCATATCCTCAATCAGCCGCGTTATCTCCGGGGTTGGCTTCTCAATGGAGCACGCCTGCTCACGCAAGCGGTCATCACCTATCGTAATTACTTCTCGAACCGTCACTTATTTACCTCCGTTTTGCTCCTGCTGCTCAAATTTACGTTTGGTTTCAGCGTGTACCTTCTCCGGGTGTTTCAGCTCATCGTAAATATCAAACCAGCGCAACAATTCACCCTGACGCCGCTGCGCTTCAGCCGCACTCTGGCGCCGGCGAAACACTTGTTGCCGCTTGGATATCTCGGCGCGCACTTTGTCCGGATAACGTACCCACTGCAATTCAAATTGTCCCTGAGTACCGGCGGTCTCCAACACCACATGCCCGTACTTTAATAATCCCGCCAACACTCCCGGCGATTCTGAGCTGATATTCTGGATATTATCCAACCGCGCCTCTTGGCGACTTCTGCTGAACAACAAGGGCTTCTGATAAACTATCACGATGCGGCCCGGCGTAACCTCAAAGTAATCGTTCGCCCAATCCTCTATGGCCCAGAGCAACCAGGCAAAGAGCACCGCTGACCCAGATAGCCAAAATACTAACCAATAGATCAGGTCATCAAATCTACCGTCCCTAAATTGGAATAAGAAATAGAAGATGGACAACCCTACAACCATCCAGAGAGCAGCTGGAATAAAGACCTTCAGATGTTTGAAAAAGCCGGGCACCCAGAAACGTCGCCAGTGGATAGTGCTCCCATCCTCGCTCTCTACCCAAGAGGGCGGGAAGAAATAATCCGCTATGACTCCCCAAAAGAGTTTTATGGAAGGCCCGGTTGCTGAAGTCGCTGGAATGGTTCTCTCCGGTGGAGAGGCCAACTCAGGATTCAACCGTTCTGCCAACTTCTCACGCACCGTTCCCCGCACCGACATCACGCTGCGGGCGCGGTTACGGGTTATCTCACGGAAAATCTGCTCGCGCAACTTAGCGGGATGCCCCACCTGGGTTAGATCGATCTCCACCTTCTCCCCGGCCGTTTGCAGAGTAAGATCGCCATAATCCAACGCATTGGCGACGATCCCCGATTGGAGTGTATGAATATCCTCGATGTTTTCTAATGACCCTTCCTCAAAAGATTTATGGATCGGCCAAACCCGCTCTTCATGCACGATCCGCTCGGTGGTCAAGACAACAAGATCATCCTGCCAGTTAGCAAATTGCCAGAGGACAAATAACCCCAACATCGACGCCACCAGGACCAAGAGCACGCCCAACGCTAGCCCCACGCCCCCCCCACCTTGCAGCAACGGGTAGGAAACCACCACCGCAATCAGCAATAGAATGAACGGGGGACCAATACGGCGCACTAAATTCGACCAGTGGCGATTTTCGGCGAAGATAACCAGTTCCCCCACACGCAACCAATCATAGGTGGGCAGAGCGCGCCTCGCCTTCACTGCCGCACTGACGTTAAGCAACTGCTCAAATTCCGGCTTGTCGGCCAGGAATTGCGCAAATTCCTCACGTTCTAGAGAGAGTACCCGCGTGTGGAGCAACACATCTGCCGTAGCATCGTGATAATCTCCCAACAACAACCCAGTCTCGCCGGCGCTATCCCCCGGCCCTAGATCTCCTAGATGGAGCATCGTCTCATCCGGGCTGACCTGGGTGAGATGTACTCCCCCCTCCACCAGGTAGTAAAGTCGCGTGGATGGTTCCCCTTGCGCAAAGAGCAGATCGCCCGGCTGGTACTCCTCCTCATGCACCCACTGCACCAAGTCATGATAAGGACTGTGCGGCTTCAAATCATGGGGATCTATCTCACTAAAGAGCGGGATACGGCCTAGCTGTTGGATTATCTCTGCGATATTCATAATGATTTATTATACTCCTATCTGAGAAATTAACCTATCACGAGTAGCCGGGGAGAGAGTAACTCCCATTGAAAAAACCAAGCATTTCACCACAGAGGCACGGAGGACACTGAGAGGTTAGCCATTAGCGGTTAGCGATTTGCTACCAGGACTAACCGCAATACGCTTCAGGTAAGATTTCCGCAGTCTGGTCGTCCTTAAAATCTGCGCACCTTTGCGCTTTCGTGGTGAAATCGTTACTACTCAGCCCTCCCCAGGTAGCGGGTGGGCATAGCTCCTTTAGGACGCAGCTGCACGCTGCTAACCGCCGCTTTGTTGCTTTTATCTGCGAAAATCTGCGCGCATCGGCGTCCGCTCTTGAATTTTGCCGGGTGGCTGAGTAGTAACCCTTTTTCTTTTCTCAGTGTCCTCTGTGTCCCTGTGGTGAGCCAATCTTTTTCCAGCATTTCACCACGGAGAACACAGAGATGTTAGATTTAACCTTTTTCTTTTCTCAGTGTCCTCTGTGTCCCTGTGGTGAGCTAATCTTTTTCCAGTAGAATCACTATTGGATCCGTTGATAAAAGAGCGGCAATGGCTCCACTTTCTCGGCGGAAAAATGCAGCGCGCTCAGAATGCGCCGCACGGCTAGCTCCTGCGCTTCCTCATCATTGGCGTGGATGATAAAAACGGTCTCCCCCACAGCCACCTGATCTCCCACCTCCACCAGCATCTCCAAACCCACGGCGTGATCAATAACATCGCCCTTCTCCTCACGCCCGCCGCCCAAACCCACCACCGCCATCCCGATCTGATCGGTCTGCACGCGGGCTAAATACCCCGCTTGCGTGGACTGGATTTCCTGCACCAGACGGGCTGGGAAGAAACGTGATGGTTCATCCACAAAACGTAGATCACCACCCTGCACCGCAATCATCTGGCGGAACTTCTCCCAGGCTCTACCAGAGGC
>JAIOSN010000179.1 GCA_021107605.1 Anaerolineae bacterium
GCCAGACCGGCGTGGTCCGTGCCGAAGAAGCGGATTTTCTGCCCGCAACGTTATGCTGGGGAGAAACCACCGTGTCGGTGCAGCTACGCCTGCGCGAGGGGCTTGCCGAGCACCTCGGCCCCGACGACAAATGGGCTTACGAAGTCCGCACGCAAAATCAGGCCGAGGTTTTGGGCCTGCAACGTTTCTATCTGCAAGATCCCGAGGGACGCACAGGACTGAATACTTGGGCTTTTGTCCAGGCCCTCCAACGTGAAGGCGTACTCGCTGCACAGTATCAATTCGTCCGCCTGACCTTTAACGGCAAATATCTCGGCATTTATGCCATGCAGGAGGGCTTTACCCAGGCTTTACTAATGACCCAGGGCCGCACACCTGGCGTCATCGCGGAATTCAGAGCCGACCGGCTCTGGGATTCCATCGCCAATTTCGAGGGCGATGTGCAAGCTGCCACTGCCGATCCTGTAGCCAATCTCTCCGCCACGGATTTCCAGTACTTTGAAATCAACACTTTCCAGGATGCCATTATCGCTCGTGACCCGGTGCTCTCCGCCCAGCAAAAACGCGCCATGTCCTTACTGTACGATTTGCAAACCGGCGCACTCCCGGCTTCCGAGATTTTCGACATGGCCCAATATGGTCGCTTCCTGGCGCTCGCCGATCTTTGGGGGGCGACGAATGTCACGTCGCCGGTAAATCTTAAGTACTATTACAACCCGGAAACTAACCGGTTGGAGATTATCGTCAGCGACGCTACCGTCTTGAGCGGCGAGGCGCGTCTCTCTATAGCTGCTACTTACAACGACTCTCAGTTGCAAGCTGCTTACGTGAAGGAAGCTGCCCGCATCAGCCAGACCGGCTACATAGATACGCTACAGGCCGCCCTTAAACCGGAATGGCTCCGGCTGACTCGTGCCCTCGGCGGGGAATTTGGCGATCTCGCTGCGCCCTGGGACACTCTGTGCAAACGGCAATCACTGTTGCAACACTCATTGAACCCGGTGCAACCTGTTTTCGCCTACCTGGTTGAGTCTACGCCGGGGACTTACGACGAACTGCACTTCGAGGTAGGTAACGTCCTCAACTTGCCGGTGGAAATCATGGGCTTTGATATCGCCGGGGCCACATTCCAACCGGTGAACCGGGCCTGGCTACCCGAGACCCCGACGGAACTTCTCGTGGATGTGCCTGATGCCATAGTGCTACGCGCTTTCGGTGTCGGCGGCACGCGCTCGCTCTGCTACATGCGTATTGACGTGCCATTAACTGCCATCCACGCCGTAGATCGGGAAATTGATTTCAACCGTCCTCTCAATATCCGCATCGCCGTCCGGCTCCTTGGCAGCGAGCGGGTACTCCTCGCGCCAGTGCAATATGGCCTTCCCGCAGGAGCCAGCAAGTGACTCCCGTCTGGCGCTACGAACTCAAATTCATCTTCGGCAACCGGTGGTTGGCACAGGCCCGCACCTGGGTGCGTCTTCATCCTGCGGGATTGGTGGTGGCTTATCCACCCCGGCGCGTCAACAGCCTATATTTCGATACACCCTGGCTGAGCAGTCTCAACTCTAACCTGGCAGGAGTCACTATCCGCCACAAACTACGCTGGCGTTGGTACGGTGATGATTTGACACACATCCAGCCCCACCTGGAAGTCAAGCACAAACAGAATATGTTAGGTTTTAAGGAACAGTTTGATTTACCAGTCGCTGTGGACATGACCAGACCCTGGGCCGCGATCCTTTCCGACCTCCGCCCCTATGTACCGCTGAAGTGGGCGCTTCTCCTGCGGACGATGAGCCAGCCCATGCTACTTAACCACTACTGGCGCGAGTATTACGTCACTCCCGATAACACCATCCGGGTGACGTTAGATTATGCCCAGGCTGCTTACGACCAACGCTACAGGCTGCGCCCCAACCTGCGCGCGCTTCTGCCTCTCGACGACCTGGTTGTGATTGAGATCAAGGCAGCCCAAGACCAGCTTGACCGCATTCGGAAGATTGTCAGCCGATTCCCCGTGCCGCGTAGCCGCAACTCGAAATATGCTAACGGGATGTTGGCCGCATTGACGGCTACCTGACATGCAATCTCTTAACCTCCGCCACCGCGCGCTCCTCGCACTGCTCCTCGCGTTGCTCCTGCTCCTGCTGCTCCTGCTCCCCCTATCGCCGGCGCCGGAGAGCGCCGGTTTACAGAGCCTGCGGGTCGCCGAGAGCCACTTCGCCACCGGAGAGTACACCGCAGCGGTCGTCGCCTACCAGCAAGCGCTCCAGAACTTGCCGGAGTCCCCTTACCCCGCGTGGCGCTTGGCGGTGCTCTACGAGCGCTGGGGCTATCCAGAGCAGGGATTGCAAGCCTTAGAGGAAGCCTTAACGCGCGGTTACGCGCATAAGGAGCCGGCGGTCAACCTGCAGTTGGCGTTGTTGGCCGCTACCGGCGATTGGGAAGCGTTGGAGAGCGCGGCCAGCAACCTCCATGCCACCCACCCCACCGCTCCCCAACCGTTAAGCTGGCTCACGCAGGCGCAACTCCAACAGCTCCACTGCTCCGAGGCGCAGAGCAGCGCGGCCAGCTGGCTAGCCGTGGCCCCGACCGACCCAGCCGCCCAACGGATCTGGGGCACGTTAGCGCTCACCGCTTCCCCCGGCAAAGCCGTCACCGCGCTCTGCCAGACAGACGCGGCCCTCTGCCAATCCCTCCGAGGGTGCGTTCCGCCCACCGCCTGCGATACTCAGCTGGGAAGCGCGCTCTTGCGTCAAGGCGACCCGGCGCTGTCCGCTTGTGTTCTCCAACGCGCCGTCGCCGCCCGTCCGGATGCGGCTGGCGGGCGCGCTTGGCTGGGCGCGGCCTTAGAGCAGCTAAACCGTCCGGCGGACGCCCTGCCCCAGCTGGAAGCGGCCACCGAGCTCGCCCCAGAAGACGCCCTGGGTTGGCTACTCCTCGGCATGCACGAGCTGCGTACAGGCGCCGTTGCGCCGGCACGCGAGGCATTGCTCCAGGCGCAGCGACTCGATCCCCACAACCCCGCTCCCTGTTTAGGAATGGCCGCACTCTTAACCAGAGAGGGAAAATATGACCAGATCAAAACGTGGACCGACGCCGCCCTGGAACGCGCGCCCCACGACCCCGCGATCTACCGCGCGGTGGCCCGGTTCTACTTGGAGCGCAACTTACAGCTAGAGGGAGCGGCCACACAAGCCGCATCTTACGCCTGCCAGCTGGCGCCAGAGGAGGCCGAGGGCTGGCTGCTCCGGGGATGGGACTACCTCAACCACGGGCAGGTAGAAAACGCGCTCGCGTCGCTGGAGAAGTCCCTGCACCACGATCCTACCGCGGCGGAGGCGTACCAACTACAGGGAGAAGCCCTCATGTTGCTAGGACAAAAC
>JAIOSN010000129.1 GCA_021107605.1 Anaerolineae bacterium
AAGTGGAGACCGCCAGCGCCACCCGCCACATCTTCACCGGAGCGGATTACCACCCGCCCGCCACACCCGGCTCCCCCATCCCCGCCGCCTGGATTCATACTGGTGAAACTGAGGTAGAGCTTCCAGTGCACGTCACCCAACTCCACGGAGCAGAGGACCTACTCTTCTGGTTAGCAGATACGGAGGAAGAACCGGATCCCCTTTCGACGACTACCGCCGGCACGCAGAGCGACGGAAAAGCAACCAAGCCCCCCACCTCACCAGCAGAGACCTTAGATATCTTGCAAAAAGGCGGCAAGATACCCGCCGTGCTCCGCGAGCGGCTGTTGGGGAACTCGTAGTAGCTATTGCATGCCGACCAATTCCACCGCGTCAATCTCATTCCAGAACCCGGTACGCGATTCATCCAACTCAACCCGCACCCCCGTCACTAAATACGAGACCCGCGCAAGAGAAACGGTCAGCACGCCCGGACAAGGATGTGCTTGATCAGTTCCTTCCCAGACAAGATGCTCGCCGCCATGCTCATCGAGTAATAAGACCCGCGCAATCCCCCCGCGTCCCAGAGTTTGATAGATCCGTACCTCAGTAGCAAAAACCGCTTCCGCATAGCTCAACTCCAGCCACGCCATCCCGTTTCCGCGGGCCGAAGCCCAAGCGCGGGCATCATCACGACACGCCGGCACATCAGGCGCTCCCGTAGCGCGAGCGGCGCTCCAATTTGGTCGCCCATACTCTGAACTGGCCTCCGCCTGCAACGCCCACTGCGAGAGGATGATCGGCGTGGAGAGCGCCACCGGCTCTTCTTCCACATCAGTTCCACAGCCACCCAACAAGGTCGCCCACAAGATAATTCCCAAAAATCCCCAAGTACAGCGCCTCAATACGCCTCCTCCGCCTTCAAAATAGCCCGGCCGTGTTTGCAATTATAGACATCAAAGATACCAACTCACAACATGAAATTAAGTACCTTCTTGATTTTTTTATGCTCTCATGCTATACTCAAAAGGCAAGAAGGCAAACTAGTATCAATAATCGGCCAGACGAATTTAAATCCTGGCTAAGATAAGGAGAAAAACTATGTTTAAGGATAGAATACGCGAGTACTATAAAGAATTAACCCCTGGTTTCCGCAAGCTGGCCGACTACATTATGGGAAACACCTTGGATGTCGCTTTCCTGACCGCCACCCAGCTCTCCCGCCAAGTGGGAGTAGATCCGGCAACCGTCGTGCGCTTCTCTCAAGATATCGGCTACTCAGGTTATCGAGAGCTCTCACTGGAAATCAAGGCTTATGTACGGAATCAAGTAACGGAGACCTACCAGGCAATAGAAGATTCGGCGACCAACGAGGAGCTACTCCGTTCTCTGGTCGAGAATACCGCGCGGAATTTCCAATATTTTGTCACCACCGATCTAAGTGACATCGCCGCAGCCGTTGAACTCCTGAAGAACGCTACCCAAGTCTACCTGGTGGCAGAGGAAATAGGCTATGACCTCGCCAACTTCATGGCTAAGAACCTGCAAAGTTTAGGCATTTCCGCCCACGCATTCTACCCCGGCATGACAGAAACAGCCAGCATCGTCTCACAAATGCAAGAAGGAGAAGTGTTACTGGCCCTAGCCAACGAAGGCCCCAGCATTGATACCGGCCATGCCGTAAAGATGGCCAATAACAAAGGCCTGCGGACTATCTGCATCACCGGTTCCGGCGTGGCATTACCCGCCCGTGAGGCCGAGCTCGCGATTATCGTCCCCATCAAGTCCCCCGCTAACGTCCCGAGCTTTGGGGCACAGACGTTGATTTTAGCCCTCCTCTGGGAAGCTCTGGCCGGCGAGCGCAAAGAAGAAATTACCCTGCGCTCCAAAAAACGCCGTGCACAGATGGTCAACTTATTGCGAATTCGAGCCGAGACACCAGAATATGAGATCTCCGCACCTCACGACCTTTGGGGCAATCAGCTACTCCCAAAACAACAGTAACCCCAAAGTCAAAGTAAGACAAAACTGCGCTCTCTCAAGAGAGCGCAGTTTTCATATATCTTGAAGGCCATGTGCTACTGTCTATCTGCTACCCGTGTGCGTGCCGGCGACGAAGGCTATGCTCATCCCACACCACCAGGATGGGAGCCGCTACGAAGAGCGAAGTAAAGGTCTCACTCAACATCCCCACCAACATTACTGCAATGAAGGGTTTGATCGTAGCTCCACCAAAGAGCAAAATAGCGATCATAATAAACATCGCGTTCTACTGCGTAGCCAGAGAACGGTGCATCGTCTCCATCACACTCCGGTTGACAATGAGAGCAAACGGCTCCCCATGATGGCGTGAGATATTTTCACGGACACGGTCAAAGACCACAATAATATCCTGCACCGAGAAACCGATTACGGTTAGCAGCGCAGTGAGGAAGAGCGCGTTGGCTTCCCAGCCCTGCAAAATCCCCATCAGCGCATAAAAACCAATTGCTACAATCACATTTACCACCATCGCAATAATAGAAGCGATACCATAGCGAATCGAGTGCGGCACACCTCGGAAAGAGAACCAGATGAAAACCAATATCACCAGAGAAGCTGCCAGCACCGCTACCGCGGCGTTGCCAGCCACCTCAGCGCCTACCGTGGGCGCCACAATATCCACGCTGGAACGCTCTCTATCCACCGTCTCACCCCGCGAGACAAATTCGTCAAAGATGTTCTCCACCTCAGCGTCCATCGCGTCCCGGGTGCGAGACTGCCAGAGATTATCCTCTCTATCTCCCAGCTGCTGGATGATCGCTCCCGTGTAACCTTGCGCCATGAACACCTCGCGGATGGCCTCTTCAGTGATCGGCTCCTCAAACTGTAAGACGAAAAGACTGCCACCGGTAAAATCAATACTGATGCGTAACGGTGAACCGTACATCACGGTAGAAACCACTAACACCGTCGCGCTCAACAGGATCAGCAAACCCGTGATGATAAAATAGACACGTCGTTTTTCTACAAAGTTAAGCATCGCTCCTCCCCTAAATCCCCAACAACCAAGGTTTTTCCAGCGTCTTCTCACCGAAGAGATGGAAAATGACGCGCACAAAAGTACGGGTGACGAAGATCGCCGTGAAGACGTTGACCAAGGTACCGATAGCCAGCGTGATTGCGAAGCCCTTTACCAGACTAGCGGCGAAAGCATCACCGAAGAACCAGAGCACTGCACAGGTCAAGAGCGTTGCCAGGTTGGAATCCCGCACCGAGGTCCACGCGCGGGCAAAGCCTGCCTCAATGGCCCGGTGCAATGAACGACCACCCCGTAACTCCTCTTTCATTCGCTCAAAGACCAGGATATTGGCATCCACCGCCATACCGGTAGAGAGCAAGAACCCGGCGATACCCGGCAAAGTCATCGTGACCGGTAACAACTTGTAAAGTAGCAAGTTCAAGAGCACGTAGAGCGCCAACGCCAAGTCAGCCGCCAACCCATTAAGCCGGTAGTAAACTAACATGAACAAGAAGACTACGCTCAAACCGATAATACCCGCGCGTAAACTCTTCTGGACCGAATCCGCTCCCAGGGACGGGCCAATCGTCTCGTAGCTCTCAATTTTGAGGGGGATAGGGAGAGAACCATAACGCAATTGTAGCGCCAAACTTTGCGCATCCGCAGAGGAGAAATTCCCCGAAATCGTGCCTTCGCCATTTGGGATAGCGCCCTTGATCTGCGGACAAGAGAGAATCTGTTTATCCAGAATGATGCAGAGCAACTGTCCTGTGTGGCTGCGAGTGTACTCGCCGAAAAAATCCGTCTGATCGGCGGTTAACTGAAACTTCACCAACCACTGTCCAGTGTGTTGATCCATCCCCGGAGCCACATCCTTCAAGGCCGCGCCGGTCATCACCGTCTTAAAGAGACCCACCGCAGTTGAAGTCAACTCTGCGCCCTCTTCCAACCCAAACGTCGTGCTAACCGTCGTCCCGCCCCTTAATTGCTGCGCTGCGCCAACCGGCGGCTCCGCGAATTCCAGCAACGCGGTCTCACGGATCGTATCAATGGCCGCACCCGGATCACTGATCCCCGGCAGCTCCACGTTGAGCTTGCGTTGACCGCGCACCTGCACGACTGGCTCGGTCAAACCTAGCGCATTCACCCGATTTTCTACAATCTGACTGGCCGTCTTCATAGCCCCGGGAGGAAGTTCCTGATCATCCTCCATATCCGCAGACATCAAAACCTGTAAGCCTCCCCGCAAATCCAACCCCTGCCGGAAATCCAAGCTACGGGAACCTGCTGGTCGCCAGAAGAGCAAATTGGTTACCATTTCCGGATGTTCAATCGGCAAAACTAAGTAGAGTGAAACAAGGGTCAATAAGAGAATTGCTACTAGCGCAGTGAGCATATTTTTGTTCATAGACACCCCTTTACATGAATAAAGGCCCCAACTACAAACCGCGTAGTCAATGGCCCTCTGTTTAGAAAGGCACAACAACAACATGATTATAGCCCTGGCAGGGGATTTGTCAAACTTGGTCAGAATTGTTATACTGTAGGAATTAACGATAAGAGAGACCACTTCCCGAATTTCCATTCAAGATGCCAGACTTTCACGAGGTGTAAATGTGTCCGTTTTGAAATCCAAAGGCCTGTTACTGCTAATTTTAGTTTTTCTCACCCTGAGCACAGGCTGGAATGTATCAGTGCCAGCCTATGAGAACTTAGATGAGATGGAACATACGGAGGTAGCACGCCATATCGCCGTGATGGGAAAGTTACCGGTGCATAACAGGGCAGAAGAAGCCGGCTTTCAAGTGCGTCAGGAAGCCTCGCAACCACCACTCTACCATATCTTAGGTGCGATTTGGATGCGGTTGTTTCAATTACCACTCACCCCGCCCACCGCTCAAGTAGTTCCCGGCGCCGTGGTAACCTGTGGCGATACCGAAACCTTCTACAACAAATCCACCTGGGCGCGCGACCCCTACCAGGATGATTTTCCCTGGCAGGGACATGTGCGCACCGTCCACGGACTGCGCTTGCTTTCCACGCTGCTGCAAATCGCCACCTTAGCCGGTACCTGGACACTGGCCCAACAGCTCTTTCCGAAAAGTATAATTCCATTCTTAGCCACCGCCATCGTCGCTTTCAACCCGCAATTCCTCCTGGTCGCCGCCGGAGTGAACAACGACAATTTGATCACGCCGTTGGCTACTTGGGCGCTGGTATTGCTACTTACAATCTGGCAGCAAGGCCCCACCCCGGCCCGATTATTGGGTTACGGCATATTGAGCGGCTTGGCCGCTCTGAGCAAGTTAAGCGGCTTGGGGTTACTGGGCTTAGGCGGTCTCGTCTTGCTCGGCCGCACCCTGCAGGAGAGAGAATCTTTCTGGTCACTGTTGCGCCGCAGCGTGTTGCTCATATTGCCTGCGCTGATACTGCTCGCCCCCTGGCTGCTCCACAACTGGCGCCATTACGGCGATCCCACCGCCCTCACCCCGATGCTGGAGGAAGTAGGTCAGCGCCAAACTAGAGCAGAACTTTGGGGCACCCTGCGCTTGATGTACCTCTCATACTGGGGCCAGCTGCCCTGCACCTTCTACCCGCGCGCCCTCTACTGGCCCTTCGCACTCCTCGCAGGAGGCGGAGTTTTGGGCACACTGGCCGGCTGGAAAAAGATTTCCCGCTCACAAAAAGAGCAACTGCTGTTACTGGTTAGCTGGTTCGGCATCATCACCGGCGCGTGGATAAGATGGAATCTGATCACACCGGCGACAGGCGGCCGGTTACTCTTCCCTGCCGCCCCGGCGCTGGCGATCCTCATCGCGCTGGGTTGGCAACAACTTTCCCGGCTACTACAATGGGAAACGCTCTTTCCCCGCCTCTGGGTCGCTCTCCTCCCGCTCCTGGCACTCCTTATCCTGCGAGCAGGTGTGATACCGCTCTTTGCGCCCCCGCCGCTACACGCCGTAGAGAGCTCCGTCCCCTATCCCGGCGACTACACTTTTGACCGGAAAATCCACCTCCGAGGCTATAGAGCACAGCTGACTGACCCCACATGGCGCTGCCACCTGGCCGCCTCCAGCTATTGCCGCCCCACCCTAGATGTGACGCTCTTCTGGGAGATTAACGAGCACCTCCCCCAAGACTGGGTACTGGCCATCCAACTGGTTTCCGCCACGCCGGGGAACGACACCCTCCGCCTCAGCTACAATCATTGGCCCGGCCACGGCAACCTCCCCACCTCCGCTTGGCCCGTTAATCAGATCATCGAAGACCATTACCTCCTGCCCCTGCCCGCCGCCGATTTCCCGACCCAGGGCTGGGATCTGCAACTCGCCTTCTTCGCTCCGGAGGGACAAGCAAGATTGCCGGTCTGGGCAGGTGAGGAGCAAGTGGGAGATGCCGCACGCTTAACGACTCTGCGCGTCCCCGGTGGAGCACCCACCTGCCCCACGCCAGCCGCTTTGGAAACACCCGCACATTTCGGCGACGCTGTCGCACTCACCCACGCGGAAAGCCGATCACTGAACGGGGATTGGCAAGTTTCACTCTGCTGGCAGAGTCTCACCCCGCTGCCGGAAGATTACACCATCTTTGTCCACGTCATCGCCGCCGACGGCACCCTGCTCGGTACCGGCGACGGCCCACCCATGCAGCAAGCGTTCCCCACGCACCTCTGGCAACCCGGCGATCAAATCGCCGATCTCCACCAGATCCAGCTCACCACAGACGGAGAACCGGCGCAGATCGCAGTAGGTCTCTACCATCCAGAGAGCGGCGCACGCTTGCCGGCCACGGTCAACGGCGCGCGCTTGCCCAACGATGCCGCACTTATCTGGTCAACGCAACCTTAAAATACCGGCCAGACAACTCTGGCGAGATTCTGTTCTATGGTAGAATAGCCAACCAAGAACATTCATAAATAATTGCTCAGCAGCACTAGGGCCTACTGAGCAGACTTTAGACTTGCGACTTTAGACTTGCGACTTTTGACTTATTTTCAAAGGAGGATTTATGAGTAATAATAACAATGAGAACGAACACCAACCGGTTGAGGCCACCGATTTCATCCGCGCGATCATTAACGAGGATCTGCAAACCGGCAAATACGCGGGGCGCGTACATACCCGCTTCCCCCCAGAGCCAAACGGCTATCTGCACATCGGGCACGCTAAATCCATCTGCCTTAACTTTGGAATCGCCGAGGACTACGGCGGCAAGTACAATCTGCGCTTTGATGATACCAATCCCACCAAAGAGGAAGAGGAATATATCCAATCCATCATTGCGGACGTGCGTTGGCTAGGTTTCGATTGGGAAGACCGGCTCTTTTTCGCCTCGGACTACTTCGAGCAGATGTACGAATACGCCATACAACTACTCAAAGCTGGACTGGCTTACGTGGACGATCTGAGCGCGGCGGAGATGCGCGCCTATCGCGGCACGTTTACCAAACCGGGGAAGAATAGCCCTTACCGCGACCGCTCGGTTGAGGAGAACTTAGCCCTCTTCCAACGGATGCGCGCCGGCGAGTTCGAGGATGGCGTCCGGGTGCTGCGCGCGAAGATCGACATGGCTTCCCCTAATCTGAACTTGCGCGACCCGACTATCTACCGGATTCTCCATGCAAGCCATCCCCGCACCGGAGATGCCTGGTGCATCTACCCAATGTACGATTTCGCCCACGGGATAGAGGACTCACTCGAAGGGATCACCCATTCCATCTGCACCCTGGAATTTGAGTCCAACCGCCCGTTATACGATTGGTTTCTGGATAAGTTAGGCATCTATCATCCACAACAGATTGAGTTCGCACGGCTCAACCTCACCTCCACCGTGATGAGCAAACGCA
>JAIOSN010000017.1 GCA_021107605.1 Anaerolineae bacterium
ACTTCGAGATCACCACGCTGGCAGACCAGGCCGCCTTGACCACTGCGCTGGCTGAGGCGACGCCCGCACATCCCCGCTACGGCTTCTACGATGGCGCGTATAGCCTGCTCACGCTCAAATCGCTGGACGCCATGGCCGAGATCGTGCCAGAACGCGATGCGAGTTGGCGCGCGTTGGATGTCGCCGTGCTTCACGAGCTGATCCTGGAGCACGTGATGGGTTTGAGCAAAGAGAGCGTCGCTCGCAAAGAGAATCTAGACTATCTCCGCGACCCCACGCCTGGCTATGAGGCCATTGCTAGCGGCGCAGCCAACTTCATCTTCCTCCTCAACGGCACCCGCATGGAACACGTGCGCGCCTGCACCAACGTCAACGAGAAAATGCCACAAAAATCCACCGACTTCTTCCCCAAAATCATCAGCGGCATGGTCGCCTTGCCGCTACACGACGAGATCGCTTAACGCCAATAATTTTTGGCCCTAACGAAAAAACCGGTGTCTCACCGTACAATCCCAGCCAACGTGGCTAAGGACACGGAGAGACACCGGTACTGATTTTAGACCCTAAATTAACATCTCCGGCTAGAGTCTATTCTTTGAGGAGCTCTGTAATTTCACGAATAAGCGCCGGCAGATTAGGGCGCACGAAGCTCATATTGGGTGCGGGGATACGATTACGCTTGATATGCGGGGGAATATGTTTGTGGTGCGGATATGTACTGGCAAGTGTTGGGTCATTTGGATGTGGCTGAGCGTCATACCATGCCCACTTATCTGCTCCATGCCACAATTCATACCCATAGAACTCGAGCTCCACGGGGTCGGTATCAAAAGATAAACGTTCCCTGATGGTGATCCGATACCCTTGCGCAAAGGTCAGCTCCCCTTGCAATACTGCCACTCGCTTACCGCGTTGCACGACGACCAGTGTCGAACGTTGGATAGCAGGGAAGTGCTGTTGCAAGGTGTAAACGTATTCTTCGTAGTCACGAAGCGACTGGAATGGGTTCACGTTGTACAGTTCTCCTGATTACACTCACTAGAGCTGGTGTTTGTTCTCGTAAGGCTTGGATGGTACGGCGATATTGTGCATGGCGGCGGAGCAGGATCTTGTATGCACCCGCCCAATCGGCCCAGTCGAGTACCCAGGAATCATCTGCGGGTTCTTCACCATTGAGATACGATTCGTAGAAGGTCTCGGCAAGAACACCATATTTTCGTTCATAGGCCTCTATGTCCTCGTTGAGAGCGTGAATATCAATGATAATGTCCTGCAAAGTCATTTTGTTATGCGTCATAATCACACCTCCTAACTCAATTGTACCACTTCAAATTCGTGTCATCACGAAATAATTAGGTATAATACTCCTGGATTTATGCAGAAGTTAATTCCTACCATCCCCTTATCTGTGACAGCTCACTTTACTAGAGTGTAGGCTTTTCTAGCAGATTGTCAACAAAAGCGGAAACTCCTTGCTCGTTTCAGAGATTGCTCGCGGTACCAACTATAGACCATAAACTTTCAACCTTCAACTTGCAACCAAGGCACTTCACTATGACACAAATTCAATATCTACTCTTTGACCTGGACGATACCCTTTACACCAATGCCTCCGGCCTCTTTGCTGAGGTGAAAGCACGTATTGATGAATGGCTGATAGCGACCTTAGCCGTCTCACCCACCACGGCGAAGGGGTGGCGGGACGAATACTATCAAAAATATGGCACCACCATGGCCGGTCTCCTGCGGCATCATCCAGAAGTTGATATTGATGACTACTTGGATTACGTCCACGAGTTCGACGTCACCCCCTACCTCCAGCCCAATCCCCAATTGGCGGAGATCTTGGCGCAGTTTCCACAGCCCAAAGTCATCTTCACCAACGCCATCGCCGCCTGGGCCGAGCGGATACTGGCGCGCTTGGAGATACGCTCGCACTTCAGCGACCTGATTGGCGTGCGCGAGGTAAACTACCTCGGCAAACCACGTCCCGCCGCCTACGAGCAAACGCTAGCCCGCCGGGGCGTTCCCGGTTCCGCTTGCATTTTATTGGATGACCAACCACGCAACCTCAAGGCCGCCGCCGAGTTCGATATGCGGACAGTGTTAGTGCGTTCCGGGGGAAAGGTTGAACCGGGCATTGACTTCGCCGTCTCTAGTATCATGCAAATCCAAGAGCCGTTACGCATCCTGACAAACGCGGGGTGAGTACGGGTGAGAGTACGGGCTGACACGTGGGTCAGCCCTGCCCTGCGTTTACGGGGTGTAGGTAGCTCCGTAGCCCGTGGTCTTTAGCCACGGGCGGTCTTCGCAACGGTAGCCACATCTTCCCCTGGCAATGACCGTTGGACCAGAGCAGTCGCCAGACAAACAGCGCTTGTCATTCCGAGCCAGCAAAGCACTAGCGCCGCGCCCGCGAGGAATCTCCCGATGCTGCTTTGAGACCCGCTCTAGCTGCTAGATCTTCCTCGACTACGTCCCTCCCTCCAAGCCCCGTACCCTGACGGGTAGGCTTCGCGCTCCCCGGGGGCGGGTCGTGCGGCAGGGACTTGGGGCCGAGGCGGCCAGTGGTTCCCCAAAGATTGACCTTCTCGTTCGATAGGTTTATAATACCAGCGTTCAACTTTGCGGGAAGGTGGCAACTATGTCCGAAGAAGCTGCTCTAATGGCCCAGAGATTGACCAAATCCTACGGCAAAGTCCGCGCGCTGCGGGGCGTGGATCTGGAAGTGCAACGCGGAGAAATTTTTGGCTATCTCGGCCCGAACGGAGCCGGGAAAACCACCACCATTCGCTGCCTGCTGGACCTGATCCGCCCCGACGGCGGCACCGTGCGGGTGCTGGGCATTGACCCCCAGGCCGACCCGGTGGCGGTGCGGGCGCGCACCGGCTACTTGCCGGGCGAACTGGCGCTGGATCCCAATATGACGGTCGAGGATACGCTGCACTACTTCAATGGTCTGCGTGGCAACCAGGCGGATTGGGGCTTTGCGCGTCAGATCGCCGAGCGTCTCGATCTCGACCTCAAGCCCCCGATCAAGAACCTCTCGCACGGCAACAAACAAAAGGTCGGTATCGTTCAGGCGCTGATGCACCGCCCCGAACTGCTCCTGCTGGACGAGCCGACGCTGGGCCTGGATCCGCTGATGCAACATGAGGTGCTGCGCCTGATCACCGAGGCCAAGGCCAATGGCGCCACTGTCTTTTTCTCTTCCCACATCATGAGCGAAGTCGAGGCCGTGGCCGAGCGCGTGGCCATCATCCGGGAGGGTGTGATCGTGGAGGTGGCTGAGACCGCCTCGCTCATCAACCGCGCCCTGCGCCGCGCCAATGTCCGCTTCAAGCAGCCGGTGGACATCGGCCCACTGGCGAACGTACCTGGCGTGACGGTGCTCTCGCAAGACGATGGCACGAGCGTGCTGTTACAGGTGGAAGGCGAGATGGACGACCTCATCAAGGCGCTGGCTGCCTTCCCGGTGAGCGACTTCGAGACCGAGCGGCCCTCGCTGGAAGAGATTTTCCTGGCCTACTACGAGGATGACCAGAAGGAGGAGGAGTAAAATGATGACGATTTTCCGCTATACACTGCGTCGTTTCCAAGGCCAAATTCTCGGTTGGGGCATTGCTCTCGCCCTGTTTGGCGTGTTGATCGTTTCGATGTACGACATGATCGCCGCGGAGCAGGAGCAATTGCAAGAACTGTTAGAGGTCTATCCGCCCGAGATCAGCGCGTTCATGGGCGACATTGGCACCTTTGCTACGCCGGAAGGGTTTATCTCCCTAGAATTCTTCTCCTTCATGCCGCTCATCCTGGGCATCTTCGCGGTGCTGACGGGCAGTGGCCTGTTGGTGAGCGATGAGGAGAACGGCAGACTCGACCTGATCATGGCCCACCCTGTCAGCCGCGCGGCCCTGTTCCTGGGCCGACTGCTGGCCTTTGTCGCTGCTACCGTCGCCATCCTGGCCGTATGCTGGCTAGGCCTCGTCGTTCCCATGAACTGGTCTTCGATGGACATCGGCTGGGGCAGAATGTGGCTGCCCTTGCTATCGCTGCTGGCAGAGTTGCTGGTGTTTGGCACGCTATCGCTGCTGTTGAGCATGTTCCTCCCCTCGCGCCGCATGGCGGCCACGACGGGCGGCATGCTGCTGGTAGCCAGCTTCTTCATCACCGGCCTGGCAAAGCTCAACGAGAACCTGGAGCCTATCGCCAAGCTCTCCCCGCTCAACTACTATCAGGCTCAAGAGGCCTTCCAGGGGCTAAATGGTGCGTGGCTCGCCGGTCTACTTGGCTCAGCGGTGGTCTTCGCCGCCCTGGCCTGGTGGCGCTTCCAGCGGCGCGACATCCGCGTGGGCGGGGAGGGAGGCTGGCGCTTGCCGGCGTTGTAACGTAGCCGCGATTTCCAAATCGCGTAGCTAGGCGCGGTATGGAAACCGCGGCTACGGCTCCAAATTCCGAACGTTGTGGCCAATCTCCTTTGGGCCTTCCGGGCTGCGGTTGCCGGCCCCTCTTGAAGACCTCCGAGGTCTTAACTAAACTTCCCCCACCAGCTCCCCAAAGCGCGGATCGTCGTGCAGAGAGGCCAGATCGGGATCACGGCTGGCCCAAAGACGCTGGCCGGGGGCCTTTTCCAAAGCCTTTTCTAGATGTGCCAGCGCGGCGTCGGCGTTCCCGGCAATGGCCTCAAAGCATGCTTTGTTGTACGTGCTCTCGTCCGCCATCAATTCACGGGCGCGGGCCAGCTGCTCGGCGGCCTCCGTCTCACGACCCAATTTGCGCAACACGGAAGTCAGGGA
>JAIOSN010000125.1 GCA_021107605.1 Anaerolineae bacterium
GCTCCGGTGTAGGCAGGGGTGAATCAAAAACCGGGGAATATGTCTCAGCTGCAAACGGACGCACCGGCCGGGGTTCCGGGAAATCCGCGCTGGCTTCAATCACGGCAAGCGGTCGAGCCTGCGGCGCGGCGGCCGCCCAGGGTACACTCGTCAATAAAATGGCCACCACAACCAGTAGATGCAACAAGCTAACGTAGGGACGCACAAATAAATTCCTTATTCAGTAGTAGGCTGCAAAACTTCAAAAATATACCACATTAGGCACTCTTCGTCAATGGCGGCTAGTACGCTTGGTCTCCTGCTCACTTGATGTTATACTACATTTTTGCCTATGGTAAGGAGCACGAATGAATGAGCGCAAATTGAACTGGTTGGCTGCGGGGGCGTGGATGGCGTTCTTGTTCTATCTCTCCTCGCTCCCCAAAATACCGGGACCAGAGAAGATTTTGACCATCCAGCTAATTCGCAAATCTGGGCACGCGCTGGTCTATGCGATTTTAGCCTATCTGGATTGGCGGGTCTTGCGGGCAGAGCCACGTTTTGCAGCACAGAGCGTCAGGTGGGCCTGGTTATTTGCCACCCTCTACGCACTCACCGATGAGATCCACCAAGGGTTCATCCCTGAACGGCATTTTACCGGTACGGATGTGCTGATTGATACTGCTGGGGCAGCGCTGGCTATGCTTCTGGTGCGGTGGCAGCTGCGGGCTGCTCTTCAGAAGCTGCCCGTGGTTCAATAAGGATGTCGCCAAAGCGGTCACTCTGGAAAGCCCGCACCACTTGTTGCTTGATCAATTCTAAGACGGCTTGCAGTGTGACCACGACTTCCAGGCGGGTAGGCTGCTTACTCAGGAGGGTGCGGAAGTCCAGCCGTTTCCAATGTTGCAACTGTTGGTGGATCAATGCTATCTGCTTCCCAATGGAGATACGGGGACGTTGGATCGCTGCTTCAGGATGCGGCTTGCGGGGATAGATGATCTCTTGCGCTAGCGTCTGCAAGCGTTCCACGGTGAGGCCGGCTAAATCTAGCGTGATCTCGCGGGGACGCGGCAGCGGGGCTACCCGGATATATGCGCGTACCCCGGCATGTTCGCGCTCGCGCAACAATTGCGCGGCTTCTTTGTAACGGCGGTAGGCGCGCAATTGCTGAACCAGCTCATTCACCACCTCCTCACCTTGCTCAGAGTTCGTATCTGTCAGGGGACGCTGCGGTAAGAGGGTTTTGGATTTGATCCACATTAGCTCTGCCGCTACCACTAAGAAATCTGCGACCACTTCGATATGTAGCTCGTCGCGCATGGTTTCCACATAATTCAAAAACTGATTGGTCACTTGAGCTAACGCTAACTGAGTGATATCTAACTCTTCTTCCTCAATTAAATGCAGGAGGAGCTCTAGTGGTCCTTTGAAAAATGGAATTTGAACTTGATAGCTCGCTTTAGACTTGATCATCTCGATAGCAGAGCATAATCGAAACGTGGGGAAACGCAACTTGAGGCTACTGCAAAAACTAAGGGTTTCACCGCTAAGGCACAAAGGCGCGAAGATTTTAGAACTTAATTTTTTTTCTTAGCGTCTTTGCGGCAAGATATTCTCTCAGTGTCCTCGGCGTCTCCGTAGTGAATTATTTTTTCTTAGCGGCTTGGCGTCTTGGCGGTAAGATATTCTCTCAGTGTCCTCGGTGTCTCCGTGGTGAATCATTTTTTTTCTTAGCACCTTAGCGTCTTGGCGGCAAAGCAACCTTTGGAATCTCCCCGCCGGGTTGAAAATGTTTAGAGCTGAAGTAGTATAGTAGCCGAGGTTCCTACTTGCTGATTTGCCGATTTGCCGATTTGCCATTTTAAAAGGAGAAATCCATGGAACTCAACTTTATACTTAATGGCAAACCCCTAACGCTCACGGAGGTGGACGAGGAGACCACGCTGCTCCAACTGCTCCGCGACCGGCTCGGTTTGACCGGCGCCAAACGTGGCTGTGATACTGGCGTCTGCGGAGCCTGCTCCGTGCTGGTGGATGGCCGGCTCGCCAAATCCTGCCGCACGCCGCTGGCGCAAGTGGACGGACACGAGGTAACGACCATCGAGGGTTTGCGCGGGCCGGATGGCGATCTCTCTGCGCTGCAAACGGCTTTCTTGGAATATGGCGCCGTCCAGTGTGGCTTCTGTACCCCCGGCATGGTGATCGCCGCCGAAGCGTTGCTGCGTCGCAATCCCCACCCCACCCGCGCCGAGATCCGGCGAGGCATCGCCGGGAACATCTGCCGCTGCACCGGCTACCAACAGATCGTGGACGCTATCGAAGCCGCCGCCGCTCAACGGCTGGCGCAAGAGGGAGAAGAAGATGGGTAACTTACGTTACGTAGGCCACGAGGAAGTCCGCTCGGTGGATGGGTGGGCGCGAGTTACCGGTGAGGCCAAATACGTCTGCGATATGACGCTGCCTGGCATGTTGTACGCCAAAGTGTTACGCAGCCCGCTGCCGCACGCGCGCATCTTGACTTTGGATCTCGCCCCGGCGCTCGCGCTGCCTGGAGTGGTCGCCGCGATCACCCAAGCCGATTTTGTGGAGCACGGGAATTTCGGCTGGCCGGTCAGGGATAATTATGTGCTGGCTTACCAGAAGGTGCGTTACCAGGGAGAAGCCATCGCGGTGGTGGCGGCCGAGACGGAAGCGGTCGCTAAGGCAGGCGTGGAGGCCATCCGCTTGGAGTTGGCCGCGCTCCCGGTGGTGGGCGATATGCAAGCTGCGCTGGATGCGGACGCGCCCCGCATTCCCCCCGCTACCGTGGAAACTGACGGAAACCTGGGCGAGACGATCATTCTGCGCTACGGCGACCCGGAACCGCTGCTGGCCGCCTCCCCGGTGGTGGTGGAGACGAGCTACGATCTGCGCCACCAGGAGCACGCTTATCTGGAAACCGAGGGTGCGCTGGCGATCCCGGAGCCGGATGGCGGCGTGACGCTCTTCGCCAACAATCAAAGCCCCTTCATCAATCGCGATATCGTCGCCTCGGTATTGGGATTGCCGCCGCAACAGGTGCGCAGCATCCAACCGCATATCGGGGGCACTTTTGGCGGTAAGGATGACGTCCTGTACGAGTGCTCGGCGCAGGTCGCCAAACTCGCGCTCTTGACGGGCCGCCCGGTGCGTTTGATCTTCACCCGCGCGGAATCCATGCTTGCTTCTTACAAGCGCCAGGCGCTGCGCGTGCAGTTGCAGTTGGGGGCGGATGAGCACGGCAATCTGCAAGCCGCCCAGGTCGAAATGCTGGCGGATAGCGGCGCCTACGCTTCGATGACGCCGATGGCTGCCTGGCGAGCGACGATGCACGCGGCCGGCGCGTACCGCTATCAGGCCGTCCACGTCGATACGCAGGTGATCTACACCAACAACGGCTACTCCGGCGCTTTTCGCGGCTTTGGCAACACGCAAGCTGCGGCGGCAGTGGAGATGGCGATAGATGAGCTGGCCGAGCGGCTACATCGTGACCCGCTGGAATTTCGCTTGCAGAACTGCTTGCGGCAAGGGGATCGCACCATGACAGGCAATCTGGTGGAGCATGAAGTAGGACTGGCCGCTTGTCTGGAGTGGGTGCGCGAGAGATCGGAGTGGGAGCGCCAGCGCGCCCGCTACGCCAGCCAGCCAGCGGACGCCCCACGCCGGCACGGTATCGGCGTCGCCTGCTACTTCCACGGTTGCGGGCTGGGCGGGGAGGGGACGGATTTCGCGGTGAGCACGCTCAAGATTGAGCGGGATTATAGCATCACGCTCACCTCTGGCTTGACTGATTTTGGACAAGGAAGCCGCACCGTCTTCACCATGCTGGCCGCCGAGGAGTTGGGCGTGGAGATGTCCCGCATTCAGATGTTGCGCCCCGACACGCGCACGGCCATTGATTCCGGGCCGACCGTGGCCTCGCGCGCTTCCATCGTCGGGGGGAACGCGGTGCGCGTCACCGCCGCGAAGTTGGGGCAACGGTTGCGGCTAGCCGCCGCCGATCTCTGCGCTTGCGCTCCGGCACAGCTTGTCCGCGCTGGCGAGCAATACGTCGGGCCACACGCGGAACCGCACTCCTTCGAGGAGGTCGTGGATCACGCCCGCGCGCTGGGCCTGCAACTGGCGGCGGAGGGACGCTGGGAAATTCCGGCCGTCGAGTGGAATCTCGAGACGGGGACCGGCAAACCCAACTTCGCCTACGTCTTCGGCGCGCAGGTAGCCGAGGTGGAGTTCAACCCACGTACCGGGTGGACGAAAGTGACCGGTCTCTGGGCTGCTCACGATGGCGGCGTCATCCTCTACCCGCAGGGCGCGCGCGGCCAGCTCTATGGCGGCATCGCGCAGGGCGTCGGTTACGCGCTGATGGAAGGGTACCTCTTCAAAGATGGTGTGCCGCAGCGCACGGACTTGCGCAGCTATCGCGTGCCCCGCGCTATTGACCTGCCGGAGATTGAGGGGACTTTCATCGAAACCCGGCTCAACGAAGGCCCTTACGGGGCCAAAAACCTGGCCGAACCGGTGATGGTCGGCACGGCGCCGGCGATTGCCAATGCGCTCTTTCAAGCTACCGGCGTGCGCGTGCAACAGTTGCCCATTCCCAGACAGCCGAGAGCCTAAGAAGAACGCTGGTGCTTGCTAGAGAAAGATAGTTCACCACAGAGGCACGGAGGACACTGAGAAAAAATTTAGTTTCTCGGAAAAAAGGCAGTGTGCCACAAAGGCACGAAGACGCTAAGAAAAAAATTTAATTCCGAAGATGAAACTGAAAATCTTTACGTCTTTGCGGCGAGATATCTTTTTTCAGGGGCGGCATAGCTACTCCCCCCTTGGCGTCCCTTAGCGTTTATTCGCGGTTAATAAGGGAGCTGCTGCAACCTTATCTTGTATTTCGCCTCGATGGGACTATAATGAAGGCATTAGGGGGATTTAGAGAAAATGGGGGATGGCACTATGATCAAATGGTTTTTCTATCTGTTGTTATTGCGAGTTCTACCCTTCACCGTGATTGGACGCCCGATGAAGGAGGGGACGTGGGAAGGAGCGATCAACTATATTGCCGGCACCGCGACTTTTAAGCCATGCGCGCCACGCGGGGAGACCTGGTGGCTCAAAGGTAAACGGTATTCTGATATTGAGGAAGAGATCAAACGGCGGCACGAGGCAATCACAGAAAGCCCTTACGAAAAGGTCTATGCGCGGGTGCATGGGAAGATCAATAAAACTAGCGGCCAGTACGGGGCACTGGGAACTCACAGCCGGGTGCTCTACGTGGAAGAGATCTTGGAGTTACGACCACGCGAAGAGAGCGATTGCAGCTAGGCGGGTTATCTACCGGAGGCCACCCTGGTTAGGATGGCCTCTTTTTGTTTGCTGTACCAGTGTCATTCCGAGCCAGAAGGAGCGCTAGCGACGCGCCCGCGAGGAATCTACTACTGTGCAAACGGCAAATGCCTGCTATCCAGAACCAGCGTGTGTGCAACGGAACACCTGATCACTGATCACTGCTCCCGGCTTTTTCGCTCCACCCAACCGGCTAAGTTTCAGCAAATCGCACCAGAATACCTTCCGCTGACAGCATCGTCATCCCTAGCCCTTAACTAAGTGCATTGGACTTAAATGATTGTTGGACAAAATATGAATATCAGGTATACTGCGCCGGTGCAAGCAGATAAGTAACTTTAATCGGATGGAGGAAAGTGTGGCAAACAAGAAATCAGCGAAGAAGCATATCCGCAGTTCAAAACGTAAGTGGTTGAAGAACCGCTATGTTCAGGGCAAGATGCGCAGTGCGGTAAAATCTGTCCGTAATGCAATTGCGGCTGGCGATGTTGAGCAAGCAAAGGCGCTCATGCCCCAAGCAGCGAAAGAGCTGGATAAAGCCGCTCACAAGAATGTAATTCATAAGAACAAAGCAGCGCGCCTGAAGTCCAGACTAATGCGCCAGATTGGGACTCTATAAATCAGTTAGAACGTCTATAGTTTGACTTGTTGGAATTCTATCAGCGCGAGGGGCGAGGAAATAAATTCCTCGCCCCTCGCGCTAGATCGTTGTAAAGCCTACAAACTATGAGTCTACTGAAAAACTAAACATTTCACCACTAAGGAGTCGTCCATTTTTAACTCCGCAGTTTCGTTAGTGGCATTAGTTATTCGCCACCCCAGTGACAGAACTATTGCCCCACAACAGCCAATGTTTAATCTCACTAGTCAACCACAAGATATAGTGGTGAAAATTTGGTACTCTAAGTGGCGAATACTTTGTGACACTAACCAGTTTCC
>JAIOSN010000343.1 GCA_021107605.1 Anaerolineae bacterium
AATCTCCCCCATTTTTAAGAGAATCAGCGTTAATCTGCGTCCTATCTCTATGCTCTCCATGCCTCCGTGATGAAATCCGGAGACTCAATCCCCCCGCATCAACCAGATCGCCGCCGTCTGCAAGGGCAAGCTATCGGGAGTGATAAAGCTTACCGCCCCGGGGATTAACCCCGAACGCGAGAGTTCCACACTTACCGGCACACTGACCAGAATGGTTTGCGCGGGGGGCGCGTCAACGCGCTGGCGACCGACCACCTGCCCTTCCACCGTAACCTCAAAAGACCCTTGCACTGGCTCATAGAAAGGATTCTGGACTTCCAACATCACATGCCCCTCCCCCGCAGCGGAGATGAGGTTGATGGAATCAACGGGGCGCCAGAGGGCCAGCCTGGTCAGCAGTTCCGACTCGCACCAACGGACGTAGCCGGGCGCGGTGGTGAGCTCAATTTCCAAGCCGCCGTCCACGGCGGCGAGGGTCTGAGTCACGCCCAGCAGGTCTATGCTCTCCACCGAGTCACAAAAAGCGGGCAGAGTGATGCTATGCGGCTCGCCGATTGTCCAGGCCGCCAGCGCCACCCGTTCATGGTTGCGGAAGAGGAGTAGGTAATCCGCAGGATTTGCCAACGGGATGCGCCGCTGGAAATGGTAGCCGGCAAGCGTGGCGATAAGGGTCTGCGCAGCCCGGTAGGAGGTCTTGGGGACCAGAGCCGCCGTCACCAGACCGAAGTTATGCTCTGGATCGTGCAGATTGAGGCCGTCGTTGCGCCAATCGTACCAGATGCTCAGTTCCACGTCGGCGGTGAGGTGCGAGAGATACTGGCGCACGAGATAGACAGCCTGCTGCTGCTCGGGACGCCCGCCTTCCACGGTCGCGTAACCCCACTCCCCGGCAATGATGGGGATTTTGCGGTCGGGGCTGGCGCGATCCAAGATGGTGCGCAGTTGCGCGTAATCCGACCACGCACTCTCCGGCTCGTCAAAGCGATAGGGATGGACGGTGACGGCGTCCAGTTTGGGGTAGAGGCCGGTCGTTGCCAGCGCTTGGAAGTATTCCCAGGGGAAACCGGCGGTAGCAGGCCCGACTATCAAGGCGGTGGGATCGACGCGCCGTATGGCTGCGATGGTTTCGGTAGCCAGCCGCGCGTAGGAGAGTGGATCAGGTGGCCCGTGCCAGAACTTCTCCAAGTTCGGTTCGTTCCAGATCTCCCAGATAATGCCCTGGCCTTGATAACGGCGCGCGGCGGTCGCAGCGAAGCGCGCGAAGGCCGCGCGCCCCTCGTCATGCTGATGTGCGTCCCCGCCACCGTAGAGGAGGTTCCCGTAATCCAAGATAAAGATGAGGCGGATGTCCCGCTCGCTAAGTTGCGCCACCAGCTGATCGTAGGCCGCGAAATCGTAGCAACCCTGGCATTCATGCTCCACTTGATGCCAGAAGAGGTCCATGCGCACGAAGCCAAAACCGACCGCGTCCAGAAGCTCTATCTCGCCAGGATCGGGTTGGGTAAAGTGGATGTTCACGCCAAACGGCTCCGGAATCACGCGGCCGGGAAGCGTCCAGAGTACCGGGATGGGCGTCGGGGTGCAGAGTGGTGCGGTCAACGTCACCGTGGAGGTGATCTTAGGCGCGATGAGGAAACCCAACGAGATGGTCGGTACCGGGGTGGGCGTGGTGGTCGGAGTGGGGGTCAAGGTGGCGGTGGGGAGCGGCTGAGTGACGGTCGGCCGCACGGGCAACGGAGTAGGACATGGCGCGGTCGCCGCTAAATCGCCGGTACAACCGGTCAAAAGTAATACGGCGACCACGACGATGGTGATCCAGCAAATACGTGACGGTAACATGTCGCCATTATACCTGATTTGGGTATCATCTCAATATTCCGAGGCAATTTTTATCACAGATTACACGGATTACACTGATTTTTTACTTTTTTCCGGGCTAATTCGTGAAATCCGTGGTTAATTTTAACTCAACCACGCGAATTCCCCAAGAGCCAAAAATATCTGTATCTTTTCAAAAAGTCGGGACAAGGTAGCCTTCCCTGAATGGGGAACATCTCAACCACAAAGGGCAACACGTGCCAAGAGGTCAGCGCGTTGCCCTTGCTCGTTGCTTATTTCAACGTTACTCTATACTGATCTCTTGACTGCTCTCCCAAAGACCGTGAAGATTGCAGAGCGCGAGCGCGTGAATAGTGCCCGGTTTATCAATCTTCAACGAGATGGTCACCGCGTAGTGCGTAGACGCCGGGCCTTCGCCGTGCGCGTTGAACTCGAAGCGTCCCAAATCATAGGTGAATTTCCCGCCTTCCGGGTGGAAGTAGAGCTCAATCCAGCGAATGTGATGTGCCACCGTATTGGGATGGGCGATCTCCTTGCCCAAGCCGACCTTGACCTCGAAGAGCTCCCCCGCCGGCGCCACGGCCGGACATTCGATCACCGGGGCATGTTTCTCCTTCTTCCAATCAGCGGTCTGAATCCTATCTCCCAATTTCATTAGTTACCTCCTCTCTTTCATCAATTGGATATCTTCGATCAGGGCTTGTAAATCCTCCTCGTGCATGATCTCATCCCGCATAATTTGCAGGGCCAGCTCATAAGTGACGAGATCGGCATCCTTGGTGAACTGCACCAACTCCTGATAGGCATCAATAGCGCACTGCTCGCCTTTGACGTTCTGCTCCAAGAGGACTTCCACGTAAAAATCTTCCGGGGCTTCGTAGCCACAGTTAGTCTCTTCGTACCAGCTCGCCGGACTGAGCAACGGTGTGCCTCCAAGCTGCATAATGCGCTCCACGAGCAACAGAGCATGTCCCAGTTCCTCGAGAGCGTGCTCCTCAAGTTCTGCGGCGACAGCCCCCCGCATCGGGCCAGCGGCCACTTTCGCGCCGATCCAATACTGATAATACGCTAACCATTCATCAGCTAACGCCTTGTTCAATTTAACAATCAGCTCATCAACGTCCAAACCCACTATCATTGACCTGCCACGGGTTCCCATATTGTATAACCTCCTTGACCTAATAAAGCTCTAAGACTTGACACTCAACTCACTACGCTATCTTTTTATGACAGAGCCACCAATCCAAACAACCCTCTTGCCCCTTACGCGCCTCAGCATCTCTCATACTGGAGGCTGGGGGGACGATCACGTCATCGCCAAAGAGCTCGTTCTCCGGCCAGTTGGCCGGGATGGCGACTTTGTACTCATCCGCGACAGAGAATCGCCCGAATCAGGAAACTTATCTCCAATCAAGGGCATACCAGACATAGCTTACCTCCTAATTTAACGTATCATCCCAATATTTCGGGGCAGTTTTCACCACAGAGACCCGGAGGGCCCCGAGTTTTTTATTTTTTTCTCAGTGTTCTCGGTGTCTCCGTGGTGAGAATAACAGAAACGCCCTGGTTCCCCCTACTTATTGAGAAGATACAATTTAACTATCAGTTAAAACTCAACATACTTCTCTTGGGGCGCACCACAGACCGGGCACTTCTCCGGCGCCTCGCCAATGACCGTATGGCCACAGACCGGGCAGACGTGAACTGAGTTGGCTCCAATATCACTGCCGGTTTTCACGCTCTCTCCGGCTTCCGCGTACATCTTCTCGTGGATCTTCTCCGCCTCTAGGGCAAAGTGGATGCTGCGCAACGCGCCCTTTTCCGCTTGTAGTTTAGCGACGGCCTCAAAAGCCGGATACATCTCGGTATTTTCGTAGTTCTCTCCGCCCCAGGCCGCTGCCAAGTTGGATGCGGTATCACCAATCCCGCCTAACACGCGCAAATGGTTGATGGCGTGGACCTGCTCGGCATAAGCTATCGCCCGAAAGAGCCGCTCAACCTCGGGATACCCTTCCCGCTGCGCCTTGTCCGCAAATGCAGTGTACTTCATCCGCGCCTGGCTCTCACCGGCAAATGCCGCTTCCAGATTAGCTTTCGTCATCTTGTGCATAATCTTATAGCTCCTCTCAATTAGGTTGATAAGGTTTCTAACTCGAAACTTTGGTCCTGCAACTGTTCTTTGTAAGCTGTTAAGTCGCGCCCGGAAACAATTAGCCGCTTCAGCGTCCGCGCCCCACTAGTATCTCCCAGCAGGATGGCCCCGACCAGTTTACTCTCGTGTAACGCGAGCCGTCGATAAATACCGGCCTCCACATCAGAGTGGCGGATCAACTCAAACGCTGGGCCGCCGGCCAGCGCCTCTCCCAAACAGATCAACTCAACGTCCACGATCTTCAACGAGGTGGACATGGTCGTGCCGGAGTAAGTCGCGCTGCCGGCTGCTACCATGTTCTGCGCTGCGATCCGCGCTTGCTCCAGAGCCGCCGGGATGATTCCATAGACGACCGAGTCAAATTCGGCTACGTCACCGGCCGCGTAGATGTCGGGGGCACTGGTGCATAGCTCGGCATTGACCACCACCCCACGATTGACTTCCAAGCCGGCCTGACGAGCCAGCTCCACCCGCGAACGGATGCCGGTCGAGAGCAATACCAGTTCACCGGCCACTTCCTGCCCATCCTGCAAGCGCACCCCCGCCGCCCGCTCGTCACCCAAGATAGCCTCGGTAGCGACCCCCGTCAAAATCCGCAACCCCAACGCCTCCAGCCGCGCCTGCAACACCCGGCCGCCCTCCGGATCCAATTGGCGGGGCATCAGATGCGGGGCAAACTCCAGTACCGTGACCTCCAAGCCTCCGGCCAGCAGAGCTCGCGCCGTCTCCAGTCCCAACAGGCCACCCCCGATAACCAACGCGGAGGAGACGCGGCGCGCGTATTCTCTGATAGCCACCGCATCGGCCAGCGAACGGAGGACAAAGACGCCGTCTTTATCCACGCCCGCAAACGGCGGGACAAAAGCACGCCCTCCAGTAGCCAGCAACAGACGATCATACGTCAGCATTGCACCACCGGCCAACTTTAGCTGATGGGATGAGGGCAAAATCTCGCTGACCTTGCTCCCCGCCTGCACCTGGATGCCACGCTGGGCGTACCACCCCAGAGAACGGAAATAGAGTTCTTCAGGCGCCAAATCTGTGGAGAGCAATTCCCACAAACGGGGACGTTGGTAATAGGGGTACGGCTCCGCACCCACCACCACCACTTCTGCCTCTGGCGCAGCCTTAGCGATACTCCGCGCGGCTGTAATGCCGGCGATGCCGTTACCTACAATAACATGACGAGTCATGGAAATGCCTCCCTAACCACCACCAACACTTCTCAATAATCCAGGGTAGCTCTACGCCATCAACGCAGCATGTTTCTCCGCGATGGTCTCGGCCAGCTGCTCTAGGGCTGCCAAATCCTCGGCCTGCGGATACCCGCGCACGATCACCGGCTCCAATAATTCCACCTTCAGATTAGGCAACATGGCCGTGATCTTCTTGACCATCTGCCCACCCCAACCATAAGAGCCAATCACGGTGGCGAACTTGGCTTTAGGCCGTAAGGCATTCGCCAGATAGGCTGCCGAGGCCACTGTCGGGTGCGGACCGGTCAAGTCGGTAGGCGAGCCGATGACAATCGTAGCCGCATCCACTAAAGAGATCGCCAGTTCCCCGATATCGGTGACGGCCAGATTGAACAGCTTCACCGTCACACCGCGACTAACCAGCGCATCCACCAAATGCTCCACCATCTTGCGAGTGCTACCGTGCATCGAGATGTAGGGCAAGACAACGATGTTATGAGGTGCATCAGCTACCCAGCTCTGATACGCTTCCAAGATGAATTCCGGCCGGTCATAGAGCACCCCGTGGCTGGGCGCGATGAGGTTGATTTCGTACTCTGACAAGCGCTTCAAGTGCCCTTTGATCACCCGCCGGAACGGCATCATGATCTCAGCATAGTACCGCTTGGCCGCCTCGTAAACCAGCGACTCATCAGTCGCGTAGAAATCTGTGGTAGCCAGATGAGAACCTAAAAAGTCACAGGGGAAGAGTATTTTATCCTCGCGCAGATAGGTCAACATGGTTTCCGGCCAATGTACCCACGGGGCGTGGATAAATTCCAAGGTTCTATCGCCCAAAGAGAGCGTCTCTCCATCCGCCACCGCGCGCAGTCGCTCTGCTGGCGCCAATCCCATCTCGACCAACATCTTCACCCCTTTAGGAGTGGCGATCACTTCGGCCTCGGGGTACCGGGCCAACACCTGCGCTAACGAGCCGGAATGATCCTGCTCGGCATGGTTAGCGATCACGTAGTCAAGTCGCTCTACACCCAATTTATCCAGATGTCCCATCAAGACCGCGGTCATCTCTGGATCAACGGTATCAATGAGCGCCGTCCGCTCACTTCCCTGCACCAAATAAGCATTGTAGCTGGTCCCATCAGGGAGCGGGATGAGATCGTCGAACAGACGACGATCCCAGTCCACTGCCCCCGTCCAGTAAACGCCAGTAGCTATTTTTCTAGGGGATAACATAGCTAACTCCTCTATTCCACTATCTCAAACATACTCTTGTCCACACCACACTCCGGACAAACCCAATCTTCGGGGATGTCCTCAAATGCCGTGCCGGGAGCAATACCCCCATCAGGATCGCCCACTGCCGGATCGTACACATAACCGCAGACCACACATTCCCATTTAGTCATTGCAATTTCTCCTTGGATTACTATAAACTATAAGATTACTAAAAAACCAAAAATTTCACCTCGAAGACGCCAAGATTTGAAACTCAATCTTCAGAAAACTAATTTTTTTCTTAGCGTCCTTTGCGTCTTTGCGGTGAGATATCTCTTTCCAGTCGAGTCATTTCTCACTCTCCTGCTGACAGCGAGGGCAAATTCCAAAGAAATCTGTACAGCACTTCGTGATCCGATAACCTGTCTTTTGAGCCACCTCCTGTTCAATGCAAATAAACCATTCTGTCCCGAAGACTTCAACATCCTCAATAGCGCCACATTCAACACAGATCAAATGTGCGTGAGGAGCGGGGTTGTTGCCATCATAATGCGCGCCGGAGTTCCCTAGATCAATTTCTAGAATCTCTCCTCTCTCTTTGAGCAAGTTTACCAACTTGTAAATGGTGGCTAGACTGATCTGCGGATATTCTATTCTCACGCACTCATAGAGTTCTTCCACATCTGGATGATCTCGATTGCCGATTAGCGCCCGGAGTATAGCCATCCGCTGCGGAGTTAAGCGATATCCCTCTGCCCGCAAGCTGACAACTATTTCCGCTATCCGTTCTTGCACTCTTTCCATCTTTGCACTACCTAAGCGAGGCTAATCAATAATCATTATTGATTAGAGTATATCATAAACGTAATTAGATGTCAAGGATTTTCCAGAGGAAATTCACAAATCAGAGGGAAATCGTCCAACGGCCCTCCGCTCCACTTGACGCATCAGGCTCTCATAGTAGAATAGCCCTAAGTGTCTGGGATGAGAAACCTCGCTGCTTGCGCAGACGAGGTTATTTTTATGTCATTAAAGAACAATAAAGGAAGCACTATGAGCCAGAAAGATGCACCGTTAAGTAAAGTACGCATTATTGGAATTTTCGCCCATGTGGATGCTGGTAAAACCACCACTTCTGAGGCTGTCCTCTATTACTCTGGACGAATTCACCGCGCCGGCAATATCGATGACGGCGATACGCAACTAGATTGGATGCAGCAGGAACGCGAGCGCGGGATCACCATTATGTCCGCGGCTACAGCTTGTCACTGGAATAGCCACCGCATCAACCTTATTGATACTCCCGGTCACATTGATTTTACCGCTGAAGTCGTGCGCTCCATCCGCGTGATTGATGGCGCCGTGATGATTCTCTGCGGCGTCGGCGGCGTCGAGCCGCAGACAGAGGCCGTCTGGAATCACGCGAACCGCGAGAAGCTGCCCCGGCTCATCTACATCAACAAACTTGATCGCATTGGCGCAGATTTTCAACGGGTGTTGGGTGATATCCGCGAACGGCTCACCAACACCGCTATTCCCATTACGCTCCCTATCGGCAAAGAGGATAAGTATCGCGGCCTCGTTGATCTGCTGACCGAGGAAGCCCTGGTCTGGCAAGCTGGCGAGGATGACCCGAAAATCATCCCCTTACCCGCAGAGATGGCAGCGGAAGTTACGGAAGCCCGTGAGGTACTCATCGACGCTATCTGTGAGACCGATGATGAGCTATTGATGCAATGGCTAGAGGGTGAGGAGCCGCCATTGGTGCAATTAAAAGCCGCGTTGCGTGCAGCCACCATCAGGGAGCAGTTGACCCCGGTCCTCTGTGGCGCTTCGCGCAACCACATCGGCGTGCAACCATTGTTAGATGCCATCGTGGCCTATCTGCCGGCGCCGGTGGATAAGGAGCCAAAACAAGGACGAATTCCCGGCCAGACGGAGAGGATCATTGAACGTCCAGATACCCCCCTGGCTCCTTTCTGCGCATCCGCGTTCAAGATCGTCACCGATCCTCACGTGGGGCATTTGACCTGGGTGCGGGTCTTCTCCGGGCAATTGAACGTGGGAGAATACGTCTACAATCCGCGCACGGAAAAAAGGGAGCGGGTCGGACGCATCTACCGCATGCACGCCAACCACCGCGAACAGGTGGATTCGATGTCGGCCAGTGATGTGGTGGCGCTGGTAGGCATGAAATCCGCCATCACGGGCGACACCCTCTGCGACCCAGAGCAGCCTATCATATTAGAGACCTTTGATTTCCCAGAGCCGGTGATTGCCGTAGCGCTCTCCCCCTCCACGGTCAAGGAACGCGAGAAATTGCACCGCGCCGTGAAACGTCTCTGTGATGAGGATCCCACGCTCCTCCAGAAAGTTGATTCCGAGACCGGTGAGTTGACGTTGTCGGGCATGGGAGAACTCCACTTGGAGATCACCGCAGAGCGCCTGCAAACCGAGTTTGGATTGACGCCGCAGGTCAGCTCACCGCAAGTCTCCTATCGAGAGACGGTCCGCCGTCCCGCCGAGGTGGAATTGATTTACAGGAAACAGAGCGGCGGGCATGGGCACTACGCTAAGGTCGAGTTGCGCGTTGAGCCATTGGGCGAGGGAGAAGAGGGCGTGCTCTTTGAAGACAAATCGCCGCCCGCCAGTCTGCCCCGTGATTTCGTGCGCCCCATCGAGATGGGAGCGCGGCAGGCCCTGGAGAAGGGCATCATCGCCGGTTACACCCTCACCGACGTCAAAATCACGCTGCTAGATGGCGACTATCACGAAGTTGACTCCGCCGCGATGGACTTTGAGATTGCCGGCAGTATGGCCGCCCGCAAGGCCGCGCGCCAAGCTGCGCCGGCCCTCCTGGAGCCGATCATGCGCCTGGATATCAACATGCCCTCGGAGTATATGGGTACCGTCGTGGCTGACCTCGGACGCCGCCGGGGGATAATGAACGACATGCGGATGCGCAACAACTACCGCAACATTGATGGCGAAGTCCCTCTTTCCGAGGCGCGGGGGTACGCCACTGACCTGCGCAGCATGACGAAGGGCCGCGGCACCTTCACGCTGGAGTTCAACCGCTATGATCTAGTGCCGCACGAGACCGCGTTGGAGATCATGAAAGAGCGTCGCGCCGCCGGGAAAATCCCAGAGCGGTAGAGCGAAAAAGCGAGTGAGCGAGAAAGTGAAAAGTAGTTAGCGATAAGTAGTTAGCGGTTAGCGGGTGAGCCATTTGCTGATTTGCACATTCCCCAGCCAACCGCTAACCGCCCATGGCTAATGCGCTAGCCTCTTCTCATAGACGCGGTACGTCCGGTAGACCTCACCGTCCACATTTTCCGCCGTCTGGCGCATGGGGATATTGGTCTCCAAC
>JAIOSN010000286.1 GCA_021107605.1 Anaerolineae bacterium
CGTGGGGCGAGCATGAGGGAGAGCGTTGCGGTTCCCGATACTAATATTATCTCAACGCCTGAGTGGGTGAAAACTCCCTCAGTTGAGCCGGGGAGAGTTCTAATACTGGAACTGCATATTGACCCGGCCAATCCATATCGTTCGCAACGGTTCCCCTTCATTTTACGGTCATATCCGCTGGGCCAACCTGAAGCGGCGGTTGATGTTGGAGAGCATATTGTCTCCATTACCGGATTAACGCCTTTCCAGAAATACGGCCCTTTTCTACTCCTGTCGGTTGGGGTTATCGTTTCCTTGATTTTGACTACGTTGCTGACTGGCGGGAGTTAACTTGAGATTGGATGCAGATTTACGCAGATAAATACTGATTTATCATTGCTTGGTGGGTAATAGCTATGGCTTCTCACGATCAGCTGGAAATTATTAGTCCTGATAGACAAGTGGCTTTCACCACGCTGGATCCCGCTCGAGGGATAACGAACATCGGGGGGGATCTAGAAAATGACGTGGTCTTAACCGGCGCCGGAGTAGCGCCGTTCCACGCTATTTTGGATCACCGTAAAAAGCCATATCGATTGCTCTCGCTGGGACAGGGAGACATTCGCTTAGATGGGCGGGTGGTGTTATCCAATCAGCCCACGGCGTTGGAACCCTGGAGCACATGGGAGATTGGTGAGCATACGTTGATGCTGGCACCGGGAGCCACAGGGGTTGAGGCTCCCGCGCTGCCCTCGGCAGTAATATCCCCGGCTTTGTTGCCTCCCCCTGTGCTCGCGCCCAGAGTAGCTCCCCCGGTACCCGCGTCGCAGCCTCCGCAAATCTCTGCGCCACCGATGCAGATCACGGCCCGGCCCCTCGATCAACTTGATCAAATTCTGCTAGCGGAGCTTTCCGAACGCGCGTGGACGGTCGCGGTGGAGGAGCAGGCTACCTTCGCGGTGCTATTGACCAATGGCGGTCCGATCGTCGCCACCTTCAACGTGGCGGTGGAGGGCGTGCCGGCGGAATGGGTAGAGATCACGCCAAGTCAGCTAAATTTGAACGAGGGTGAGCGCGGTACGGCTACGGTGACCATCACTCCTCCGCAGCACTTTACCAGTTCTGCGGGCGCACATCACCTGGATGTGGTAGTAAGCTCAGGCAATTATCCTGGACGCGCCAGCCATCTGGGCGCCACGTTGACCATTGAGCCTTATCATCAATTTGCGATCAGTGAGCTTGACCCGAAGCGACTGACTGTCGGTTCCAGACCGGGGACCACGGTCTTCCAGCTGGCTAACCAGGGGAATGATACGGCCCTCTTCCGACTAGAGGCCATGGACCCCGAACGCGCGTGCGCTTTTGAATTCAAGCTCCCTGACGAGGAGGCTCCGAGGGCGCAGCAGGCCGAGTTCCGTTTGCCGCCCGCAGAGACATTTGTACTGCCGCTCCATATCACTCCGTTGCAGCGACCCTTTATCGCGCTTCGTAAACGTCGCTACTCATTTAATGTCAACGTCTCTCTCTTGGCCGAGGGGCAGATCCCACGCACGCTCTTGGGTGATCTCCGTGTACGTCCCATTATCGGCCCGTGGTTGTTGTTCCTGATCACAACGATGTTGGCAGCGCTGATCGTTCTCTTCTTGCGCCCCCGAATTTATGCTTTTGCTGCCGCTCCGACGGAACTTGATGTGGGGGGGGCGGTGATATTCAATTACGCGACCTCGCAGTTTGCTAACCGCTGGATCGAAACGGACGGTGGTACCCGCATTACTTTGGAGACTGCTGGGGGCACCTACATCGATAATCCTGAAGAAGATACGCTCTATATCCTGAAAAGTGAAAATCTCTTATCGCAACTCATCCCGCGTTTATTCAGCGCAGCTTCTGATCCCATTGAAGTAGATGTGATTCCGTTGGAACCTAAAATCCTTGTCTTTACTGTTGACCGGACCTCTTTGGTGGCCGGGGAAACGACTAATTTGCATTGGGAAGTGGTGAATGCTGATAACGTTATTTTGATCGTTAATGGACAGGAACAGACTATCGCTCCGGCCGAGTACACCAGTGAGCGTGAAATAATGCCTACTACTAATCCCACACACTATACTTTGCAAGCGACCAATCAATATGGCGGAGAAGCCGCTATGGCTAGCGTGAGCGTTAAGGTCTCTATGCCTACTCCCACCCCCTTGCCTAAACCCCTTATTCAGAAATTCAATGTCTCCCCGCTAGAAATTTATACTGGTGATAGCGTGACTATCACCTGGCAAGCGGAAAATGCTACCGGAGTTGAGCTGCTAGGGGTGCAATATCCGCCTAACGGCAGCACGGTACAGACGTTGGATAAGGTGGGAGTGGTGGAATACGTGTTGACGGCGATCTACGACGATGGCGCCGGGGAACAACCGCCCAGCCGGCGTAACAGTGCGCCCGTGCGAGTGACGGTTCGCGAGAGACCCACTCCCACCCCCGAGCCAGAAATTCCGGTCATTGATGATTTCCGCGTCGTACCGAATGAGGTGACCAAGGGTACTCAGAACCCGGTGCAGTTGGTGTGGACCATCTCTGGCAAGACCACCAACATCGAGCTCAACGGTCCCACTATGGGGACTATAAGCAATCTCTCGGCTGAAAGCTCCTTGCCCATTCATGCTGAGGTGACGACCTTCTATATTCTGACGGCTTACAATGGTGAAGAGTTGAAGGTTAGCAAAACGGTGGAACTTACTGTGATTGAACCCACGGCTACGCCGCCACCGACAGCTACGCCGCCGCCAACGCCTACGCCATTGCCTGAACCGCTGATTCAATACTTCGAGGTTCAAGCTGTTGATAATCCAGATGACGTGATTGAGGTATCCAGTGAAGGATTTACCAAGAAATATGAAGTTGTTTATGGCGCCAAAGTCAAATTCCTCTGGTCGGCGATGAATGTACCGCAGGTCACACTGATTGCAGGCGAAAGTTCTACTGCGCGTCCGCCAGTGGGCGAGTTTGCTGCTACTATCTGGGAAGCTCTAGAATATCAACTAGTTGCCGCTAATGAGGGCGTCGCCAGTAAGTACGCCTTTATTCAGATTGTCTTGCAGCCCATTGAAGTTCCTCCAGCCCCTCAAAATCTTAACGGGGAAACCGGCGGGGTAGGTTCTGGTCAACCGGTGACGCTCACTTGGACGTATGATTTGAATTATGTGGACGACATCATTGGTTTTCGTATCTATCGGGCAAACACGGAGGATGGTATCTTTACCCGCGTGGCAGATGAATCGCAGATAGACAATACGATGAACTCTTGGCCCGATCCTAACTCCGCGTGTGGGCAAGTTTATTACGCCAGTGCGGTATATCTGGATGTGGATAGCAAGAGGCAAGAGACGGACCCTACTGCAGAGCGTTGGTATAGTTGGCCTTGCGCTACGCCGACTCCGGAATCTTGAGGTTGGGGAGTTTCAGGTATGGGTTTATTGAAAGGCCTAAAGATTTCACCACAAAGGTATGAAGAGTACCAAGATTCTAAACCTAATTTTTTCTCTCAGGGGCCTCTGTGTCTCAGTGGTGAACTAGCCTTTTTTAGTGGAGTCAGATATGAGAAAAAATAAACGGTTAGCTACTACTCTGGTGAATCTCAGCACGGTGATAACTCTGGTGCTATTACCCTTACTCCATATCTTGCCTGTGGAGGCGCACTTATTGGCAGTTGGAGCGGATGTAGTACCCTTACTTACGCCGTCGCTGACCGCCCTAACTGCGATGGAACATTCCTCCCGGGGCACATCTTCTGACTGGCCTCCTTACTGGCGGGCGTCATTTGTGGAGAGTACCGCGACCAAATTTGGTTCTGCGACCTCGCTCTCCATACAACAATTTGCAGCTACCGCTGATGGTGGGACGACTATCGTCTACAATGGCGAGTTAGTGACATATACACTGCTCCTGGAGAACCAGGGTACCGGGGTTATTACAGATGTACTGATCATAGATGTGCTGCCTAAAAATGCGTTGGATAAATTTTTTTGTTCACCCGCTTGCACAGAGATCTATGATGAGGAGGAAATCCCGGAGCCTTCGGGCGGTACCATCGTAGTTACGGCTACGCGCCAACTTAATTGGGAAGTCCCCACTCTGGATGCTGGAGAGAGTTTAGCCTTATCTTTCACCGGTCGGGTTATCGGTCAGCCAGAAGGCGCGGAGATCACCAATCGCGTATTTGCGCATTATTACCTGGATGGCAATGAGAGTGCGTCCGGAGGTGAGGATTTAGCCTTGATGGTGCAGGTTCGTATCCAAGGGCGGGGAGCTAGTATCTCCGCGGTCCCCACTTGGTTCTCGGAGGATGCTGGCGGCACTATCAGCCAGGATTGGGGGGATTTTGATCGTGATGGCGACCTTGATCTCGTGCTAGGTTCCTCGCTAGGGGCCTCAGTCTACCGCAACGAGGGCGATCACTTGGAGCATCTCTGGAGCACTGCGAAAATAAAAGATGATGTGGATTATCGACTCGCCTATGGTGTACGTTGGGCTGACGTGATTCCCGATCCCCAACAGTATCTCGAACTATTGTTGGTGGGCCCCAGTGCTGATGACCGGGCGATGACAGAAGGTCAGAACTACATCTATAGCTACGTGGAGTCTGAGCAGCTATTTGAGCAGGCGCGCACATTTAACACCCACTACCAATTGGTGCGTCTGGCCCCTGGTGATTATGATGGCGATGGCGATATCGACTTGGTCGCCAGCACGAATGCTATCAACGGTACTGTTGAGACCCAGTTCCAGAAACTCTGCCCGGTGAACCTCTATCGGAACGACGGTGCGGGGAACTTTACCGGCACTGTCACGTCCACCAGCACCCATGCCATTGAATGTCTCAGTGAAAGAGCTACGGCTGCGTTGGAAGCTGCCGATTATGATGGTGATGGCGATCTAGATCTGGCCCTGGGCGCGTTCCCCGGCGATCTACTGATCCTGGAGAACCGGAGCAGCGCAGCTGCTACCGGGGTTTTAACTGCTACCAATCCCTTGACCGTAACTCGCTTACTGGCGAGTGGCTTGGAATACCTCCCCTACGATCTGGCCTGGGGCGATTTTGATGGCGACGGGGAGCTGGATCTGGCTGCGGCTTACCCCTTACAACGCCAAGTTCATGTCTACCAGCAGGGTGGCGGCAGCTTCGATACAGTAGCCCATATCCGCACTAGCGCCTTTATGACACCCCTCGCTATTGATTGGGGTGACTTTGATGGCGATGGTAATCTAGACCTGGCGGTCGCTGATGCGCCGCCTAAGTTTTACCGGTACGCTCCCACCGCCAACGCTTTCCAGCAGATCAGTAATCTCGCACTTGATTCCCAGACCAATTTAGGGCAAATTTGGAGTATGCGTGGTATCGAGCTCCAAGCTAAGGGAAACCTGGATTTACTGGTAGGTAATCGCGACGGCCCTAGCCAGATCTTCACTGTGATCTCGCCTAAATTAGAAGCGACACTCACCGCAATCAGTGCGCAGGGTGCCAGCAGTGTAGCCTGGGGTGACGTTGACAACGACGGCGATCTCGATCTCCTGTTCGGCAGCGCCACTCTCCCCGCATTGAGCGCCTATCTGCGCCTTAACAGACTGGGTGAATTCCCAGATAGCATTGAGAAAAAATTTACTGCTACCGGTTTCGGGCCGCACGCTATCGCTTTCGGGAACGCTGATTCGGATGAAGCGCTAGAAGTTGCTATCGGTACGCCGCTCAAAGTGCAACTTTACCAGGATGGTGAGTTTGACGTGGCGGCTTGGCAGGTCAATACTACTCAAGCTGTTCGCAGTCTGGCTTGGAATGATGCGAACGATGACGGGCAATTAGATCTGCTGGTCGGATATGCCGCTGGCCCGGTGCAGCTCTATCTAAACCAGGGAACCACGCTCTCGTCAACTGTCGCTTTTTCTACCCGCGAAACTGGAGATGCCCGCAGCCTGATTTGGGGCGATTATGATACTGATTACTACCAAGATTTCGCCGTCGGTATGTACGATGGCCCGGTGCGCGTCTATCACAATAACGGAGATCTAACTTTTAGCTTGGTCTGGCAATCTCCCTTTTCCTCGCCCACGACCTCGATTGCGTGGGCCGATTATGATGCGGATGGCGACCTTGATCTGGCCGTCGGCAACGACGGTAGCGATGACAGCCTCTGGGAAAACCAGGATGGCGATTTCGGTACGCTTCCCATCTGGACGGCGGGGGCGCCCACGGGTAAAACCGTAGCGCTGGCTTGGGGCGATTGGGACAACGATGGCTATCCGGAGCTAGCTGTGGGACGGGACAATGAGGCGGATCGGGTTTATGCGAATATCGGCAGTCAGCCGGGCTTGCCCCGGCTCGTCGAGATGTGGGCCTCGGCTGAACTTTCCGCCACTACGGGCCTCGCCTGGGGCGACCGCGATGGCGATGGCGATCTCGATTTGGCTATCAGCCAACAACAGGGCGGGGAGAGCGGCTATTACGAAAACACCCTGGTCACGCCGGCGCACCTGCCAGATGTCACCAGGGCGGCCCTCTCTGATAATCCACCCTACGTCACGCTTGTACGCCCCGGTTCGACCGCGGCCGCCTACTTGTAC
>JAIOSN010000261.1 GCA_021107605.1 Anaerolineae bacterium
ACCACCTGCGCGGAGATTTCCAGCGCGCCGTGCGGAACGTGTGCCAACGTCTGGGGGAGCGTGGCGGCCAACTGCGGATAGAGTTTCGCGTGCTCGTCGGCAGTCAACTGGAACTCGCCGGACGCGCGACCACGGGCGCGCTGCTTCTCGCGGGCCACGTGATAACCAGCCTCGTCAACAATGAGACCGTGCTCCCTGGCAATATCTCGCGTCACCTCTGGCGGCAAACCAAGCGTATCGTGGAGGAAGAAGATTTCTGGACCGGGGATCTCGTTTTCTCCCGCCGCCTGGAGCGCGTTGATGAGCTCTGCCAGCCGGGCCAGCCCTTGATCCAACGTGCGTAAAAAACGCTCCTCTTCGGCCAAGATGGTAGCTTGGATGAAATCCGCCCGTTGCGGCAGTTCGGGGAACTGCGCGCCCATCATCTCGATCACCAGCGCGGCTAACTTTGCCATAAAAGGTTCCACAAAACCCAGCTCGCGCCCAAAACGGACGGCGCGGCGGAGCACCATGCGCAGCACGTAACCGCGCCCGTCGTTAGCGGGCAGCACCCCGTCCCCGGCGAGGAAGGTACAGGCACGGATGTGATCGGCGATGACGCGGTAGGCGACGATGTGCGCCTCGCGTTCCGCGTCACTCTGCCCCGCCAGCTCCTGTGTCCTCTCGATAAGCGGCCAGAAGAGGTCGGTGCGGTAGTTGGAGTTGACGCCTTGCAACAACGCTGCCAACCGCTCGAAGCCCATGCCGGTATCAACGTGCTGCGCCGGCAGCGGTTCCAAATTGCCCCCGCCCTGATTGTTGTATTGGATAAAGACTAAGTTCCAGAGTTCGAGGAAACGCGCGCAGTCACCGTTGACACAACAAACATGTTCTGGATCATCCCGCTTGGCGCACGCCTGCGGCCCCTGGTCGTAATGGATCTCGCTGCATGGCCCGCAGGGGCCGGTATCGCCCATCTCCCAGAAATTGTCCTTACGCCCGAAGAGCAGGATGTGGTCGGGGTTGATGCCGGTCTCAGTGCGCCAATAAGTAGCGGCTTCCTTATCGCGGCCCAAAGCGCCCTCATCATCCTTGAAGACGGTGGCCCAGAGTCGTTCCTCTGCCAACCCATAGATGCGAGTCAGTAGATCCCATGCCCAACCGATAGCCTCTTTTTTATAATAATCCCCAAAAGACCAGTTGCCCAACATCTCAAAGAACGTGTGATGGGTGCCGTCGCGGCCCACGTCGTCCAGATCGTTATGTTTCCCAGCGACGCGCATACACTTGTGCGTATCGGTGGCGCGCGTGTAAGGGCGGTTCCCCGTGCTCAAGAAAACATCCTTGAACTGATTCATGCCGGCGTTGGTGAACAACAACGTCGGGTCGTCCTGCGGCACCAAACTGGCGCTCGGCACCACCGCATGCCCGCGCTGCTCAAAATACTCCAAGAAGCGCCGGCGGATCTCCGCGCTGGTTAATTTTTGACTCATCTGCTACTCCTCTAAAAATAAGTCTAAAGTCGTACGTCAAAAGTCTAAAGTCTAAAGTCTGCTACAAAACCAAGGTGTTAGTGTTAATGAAGCTAGGGAAATTGTAATGGAAAGAGGGAGAGTGTCAAACAGGAGGCAGTAGATAGTAGACGGTAAACAGTAGACGGTAAACAGTAGACGGTAGACGGCAGATGGTAGACAGTAGGCGGTAGACAGTAACGGTGTATAATCTCTTTGTGGGTCTAATAAATTAGGCAACAGAGGAGGCTTACCATGAGAATAATCCATTCTTGGTTTTACGCGTTGAAGCCCTACGAGCGCGGGATCAAAGAGATGTTTGGACGTTATACGGGGTTTGTAGCCCCAGGATTGGGTTTCCAAATTCCGTTCGTCAACCTGGTGCGCGTGCGCGATATTCGCGAGCATACGATGGATATCCCGCCGCAGTCGGTAATCACCAAAGATAACGTGGAGATTTCAGTGGATGGCGTGATGTGGGTGCGTCCCCAGGGTGATGAGAAGTCCATCAAACAGACCTTCTACAACATCGACAACTGGAAACTCGCGGTGGTGCGGCTGGCGATGACCAACTTGCGCCAGGAATTTGGCGATCTGACGTTGGACGAGAGTTTAGTGGCCCGTGAGAGGATCGCCAACAACTTGCAGGCAGCCCTCAACCTGTTCACTGAGGAATGGGGCTTGTTAGTCAGCAAGGTGGAAATCATGCTCATTGACCCACCCGAAGATATCAAGATCGCCATGCACAAGCAGAAGACGGCGGAGCAGGAGCGCCGCGCCATGCGCTTGCTGGCTACCGGAAAATTCGAGGCCTCCGAGCAGGAGAAACTGGCGGCCATACAGCTCGCGGAAGGCAAGCGGGAAGCGGCAATCCGCCAGGCAGAGGGTGAGCGTGAGGCTTCCATCAAAGTCGCGGAGGGCAAAGCCCAGGCGATCAAATTAGTCAACGAGGCAGCTCAACAATACTTCCGAGGCAGTGCCCAACTTTTGCGCCAGTTGGAGACCACCGAGACAGCTCTGCGTGATAATGCCAAGATCATCATCACCCAAGAAGGCATCAGCCCGCAACTCCTGTTGGGCAGTCTGCCGGTGACACTTTCCAAAGAGGAGTAACAGGGCAACTGTGCAAATAGCAAATGGGTTCGTGTCACAAGAATTTCGCCGTATGGCCCAGCGGTAAACCACTGGGTTAAAACCAGCCTTCGCAGGAATCTTTGCTAGCTTAGCCTGTGGCCTTTGGCCACAGGCTAAGCAAATGACGAAAGCCTAAAGATACTAACCAACCTTCAGCTTTTAACCTCTAGCTTTCAACTCTCAACCGCCACCGGCAGGGTAATAATAAACATGGTACCCTGCCCCAATTCGCTCTCTACGGTGATATTGCCCCCATGCAACTGGACAAATGATCCTGCGATGAATAATCCCATCCCCGAACCTTGCTGCTCTATATGCTGGCGGTCAATCTGGTGCAAACGTCGGAAAATTTGTGGTAGGTCCTCTTCAGCAATGCCTATCCCCCGATCTTCAATCTTCAGATAGATGATCGCTTGATCCACATAAGCTCTCACCAGTATCTGCTTAGGTTCCTGGCGCGAGAATTTGATCGCATTATCAACCAGCCGGAGTAGCGCATCAATGAGAAATGTCTCATAGATAAGCATGGGAGGAAATTCGGAGGCTATCTCTATCTCTAACGTAACGTTCTGCTCAGCAGCCATACTCACACAGTGGCTAGCCCAACTGTTGAAGAGCGCCCCTAGATCGTCCCGGACAACGGCGAATTTGTTAAACTCTTTTTCACACTGCCCTACATCTATCTGGACGCCAATTAGCAAATCTTCTACTAGTTTCTGTAAACGATCTGCCCCGAGCTTGATACCGCCCAAGAAGGTTAACATATCCGCCGGCGAAAGCGATCCAGCATCTTCTAAGGCCAATTCCGTGTAGCCGGAGATATAAGTAAGGGGGGTGCGCAGCTCATGACTGAGCACATTGATGATCTGTTGCTTGGTCTTCTCAAACTCTTGCTCCGTAGCCGCTTGAATATCCGCAGCGCGCGCCAGCCGCGCGTGGACTGTAATCAGTATCTCCTCAGCATCAAAGGGCTTAGTGAGGTAATCTTCCACCCCCAGCGACTTGCCTTTTTTGATATCTTCATTTTCTCCTTTAGCGGTCAGGAAGATAAAAGGGATGCGGGTCCATTGGGGATTCTCCCTTATCTTCTGATATAGCTCATAACCATCCATCCCGGGCATCATGATATCAGAGATAACCAACTCCGGCGTCTTTACCGCCATCGCCTCGAGAGCGTCATCTCCATTGGTGGCCCCTACAACTTCATAGCCATCATTTTCCAAAAGACCGCAGATGGCATTTAACAAAACGGGGTGATCCTCAACTATCAAGATGCGTTGTTTGCTCATAACCAACTCCTCCTTGCTTCCTATGCTGTTACTACTCAGGCCGGATAGACCTCCGCGGTCTGGATACAGGTTTTGCTGGTCAAAGTA
>JAIOSN010000318.1 GCA_021107605.1 Anaerolineae bacterium
AGCCAAAAGAGGAGATCCGGGAGCGCTTGCGCCAACAGTCTCAACGTCTCTGGGACGAGCATTTCTCCGAGTACTATCCTTACCTGGCTGCTTTACTCCGGTTGCCGCTGGAGGCTGAGTTTGCTGGGCTGATAGAGGGGCTAGACGCAGAAAGCCGCCACCGTCGAATTTTCTTGGCAATCCGTAGTTGGGTGGTCGCACTGGCGAGAAAAGGCCCGTTGGTACTCTCTTTCTCGGATATGCACTGGGTAGATAGCACTTCGTTGGATCTGTTGCGCTACGCTCTGCCGCTCTGCGATACGGAGGCGTTGCTCTGGGTGCTCACTTTCCGGCCTGACCGTCACGCTCCTAGCTGGAATTTCCGTCACTACGTGGAAACAGAATCTCCTCACCGGTGGACTGACTCTTCCATCTCACCCTTGACGGACGCGCAGAGCGCGGAATTTATCAATCATCTGATTGGCGCGGCGGCGTTGCCCGCAGAAGTCTCGGAGGTGGTCATTCGGAAAGCGGAGGGGAACCCCTATTACATTAAAGAACTGCTCAGTGCCCTGATGACGCAGGGTATTTTACTCCAGGAGGTGGATGGTAGCTGGCAGACTTCACGTCCCGTCACCTCTCTGGACGTGCCGGATAGTTTGCAGACGTTACTGTTAGCGCGCGTTGACCGGTTGACGGCGGAAGAGCGGCACCTGCTGCAAGTGGCGGCGGTGATCGGCACTGTCTTTTGGGAGAGGGTATTGCGTGATCTGCTGGAAGAGCTGATGACTTTCAAAGTGTCTCTGACCAACTTACAACGAGCGCAATTTATTGAGGAGCGGCGTCGCGTGCCCGACCTGGGTATGGAGTATGGGTTCACCTCTTCACTTGTACGCGACGTCATCTACGATAGCCTGCTCACTGATCAGCGTGAAACTTATCATTTACAAACGGCGGAATACTTGGCCTCTTTCCTCGCCTCGGAAGAGGACCGCTCGCACCGTTACGGGATGGTTGCTCAGCATTACCGTCAGGCGGGGCTGTTGGCCCAGGCGTTGGATTATGCGCTCAAGGCGGCCGAGAGAGCTTCCGCATTCTACGCTAACGCGGAGACCCGGTACCATTACACCTACGCTTTGGAGCTCTTGGCGGAACTGTTGGCCGGGGAGCTGCTGGCGGAGGAGCGTCAGGAACTGTTGCGCCAACGTTTTGAGGTATTGGATGCCCGTCGGGAGGCACACTATCTCCTGGGTGACTTGGACTCTGGGCGCGTTGATGCTCTCGCGATGCTGGAGTTGGCGCGTCAAGAGCTGCCGGCTGACCGTGACTTGATGATAGATGCTCTCCTTGAGCAGCCGGGAGTGGGCAGTGTGCAGGGCCGCGAGGAGCGCGCCGCTGGAGTGCATCTGGCTCAAGAAGCGCTCTGGCTGGCGCAAGAGCTGGGTGATTTACAGCGAGAACTCCGTTGTTGGTTGGCCCTCACCAATTTGCATAACCTGGGCAGCGATCCGGCTTGGCGCCAGAGTGGTCAGCGAGCATTGGAACTGGCGCGCCAACTGGGCGCTCAACATGCCGAGGTGGATGCTCTGTTGCTGTTGGCGGGCGGATACGGATTGGACAACTTGGAGCAGGCGCGCGGTTATTATGAGCAAGCGTTGCAGATTGCCCAGCGGTGGGACGATAAGGCTGCCGAGCTAACGGTGTTGGCGATTGCGCGCACTCCGTTACTCTGGGAAGGGGATTATTATCGGGCGCTGGTCGAATATGAACGCCAGCGACTGAAGATTAGCCGCGAGATTGGCAATCGCTACGCTGAAGGTGACGCTCTGATGTCTTGTGGTCAGTTCCAGGGATTGTGGCTGGGTGATCTCGAGGCCGGGTTGGAACTAGAAGCGGCCTCCTTGCAAATTCTAGAGAATCTTACCGCCAGAATTTACGCCTTATTGCGCTTGGCCCAATTTCAGATTGTCATGGGGCGGTTGGAGGAGGCTCAAGCGACTATCCAGCGCGCCCGACCGGTTAGCGAAGAAGAGGTGCGTGATCTTGGGCGCGCCGGATTGCGGTTAGTGCAAGCGTTGCTTTGCAATGCGCTGGGCGATAAGGTTCACCTCTGCCAGGTATTTGAGGCCGTTTCAGTTGTTTACCAGATGGTGCAGGACGGCCTGGTCTCACGTCAATATGGCATGGCGGCCTTCTGCGAGGAATCCATGGCTCATTTACAGTTGATTGCGCTTAGCGAGAGAGCGGAGGAGCGGGCCGAGCACCAACACGCTGCCTTGTGGGCTTCGCAGTCGGCGCTGGAGATTTATGAACAGTTTGGTTTTGTGCAGATTGTGGAATGTACCAGCGAGGAGTTGTTTTACCGTCACTTCCAGGCATTGCAGGCTAATGAGCAGGTCGCAGAGGCCGCCGAGTACTTGCAGCGTGCTCACGCTGAGATGATGCGCAAACATGATCTTATCCCTGCGGATAGCCACTTCCGGCAAACCTACTTGGAAAAGATCCCCTTGCATCGTCAGATTCAGGCCGCGTTTTCTCGGATCACTGGTACTCAAAAATGCGATGACGGCCCGGTTTTGTAACTCAATGCTTTCTCGCTTTCTCGCTATGTTTTG
>JAIOSN010000353.1 GCA_021107605.1 Anaerolineae bacterium
GAACCGACAATGCCTGCTCCGATGATGATAATATCGTACTTTGATTGCATGAAATTCTCCTGTGAAAATAGGTCTAAAGTCGCAAGTCAAAAGTCTAAGGTCTGCTTCAAGACAAAGGTGTTGGCGTTAGTGAAGCATTTTCGTTGAAAAGATAGCTCACCACGGAGACACCAAAAACACTGAAAAAAAATTGAGTTTGGGGTAAAAATGTGTAACCTTGACTTCCCTGAAAAGATTTTTCACCACGGAGACGCAGAGAACACTGAGAAAAAAAATAAAAAACTCTGTGCCCTCCGTGTCTTCGTGGTGAATTCTTTGGTTTTTTCAAGGGGGGGGCAATAATGGCTCTTGCGGGTTTTACGTGGACTTTGAGTGTAATATGTTCTACGAAAGAACCAATCCAACTTTTATCGCCTTGCGCCACGATCTTGGCGGATTAAAATTTTGAGTGCTTCAATGGCCGTTCTGATGGCGCGGTCGCCATGGAAGAGGCGTTTGCCCTCTTCAGTTTCAGGCAACCCCTCGTCTTTGCTGACCATCATCATCACGCCTCCGGCTCGTTTACGATGGATGCCGGCGATGATAAAGAGCGCGGCCGCTTCCATCTCTGAGCAGATCGCGCCGCCCTGTACCCACGCTTCCCAGCGAACTGCCAGCTGCTCAGAGAGCGGCATCCGTTCCTTCTCGACCTCTCCGTAGAAAGAGTCCTTGGAATGTGAGACGCCGGTTCTGAAGGGCAGCTCTAGATTGATGGCTCCCTGGCGCAACGCTTGTACCACCACTGGATCGGCGACCGCCGGGAACTCGATGGGGAGATAGTGTTGCGTGGTGCCCTCGTCGCGTATGGCCGCCGTCACCACGGCGAGATCGCCGGTTTGGGTGCCGGGTTGCATCCCGCCGGAGGTGCCGACGCGGATAAAGGTATCTGCTCCAATTTTGATCAACTCTTCCACGGCAATCGCGGTGGAAGGGCAACCGATGCCGGTGGAGACTACCGAGACTTTTTCGCCCAACAGCGTGCCGGTGTAGGTCGTGTACTCGCGGTTTTGGGCCATTTTTTGCGGATTATCAAAGAAGGCAGCAATTTTTTCAGAGCGGCCTGGATCTCCGGGGAGTAGCACATAGCGGCCGACGTCGCCTGTTGCTAGTTGGATGTGGTATTGAATGGTCATTTTATCTCCCTTAATTTGGTTTAGAAGTTACTGCTCAACCATTCCCAGGTAGAAGGTGGGAATAGCTCTTTTAGCTCCTTTAGGACGCAGATGAACGCTGATAAACGCTGATTTTCTATTTTATCTGCGAAAATCTGTGCGCATCTGCGTTCGTTCTTGAATTTTGCCGGGTGACTAAGTAGTCAATGTCATTAAGTTAAGCTACTGACCAGACCTCTGAGGTCTTGTGCGACCCTAGCCCGAAAGAAATTTACCGCAAATACGACGTTGTTTACAGCTAGGCGGCGCTACCAGAGACCTCGGAGGTCTTATATTAATGACAAAACTGATAAACGCTGATTTTCTATTTTATCTGCGAAAATCTGCGTGCATCTGCGTTCGTTCTTGAATTTTGCCGGGTGGCTAAGTAGTAACGTTTAGCTACGTTATTCCTCTACCCAATCCAGTGTGCGGGTAATTGCTTTTTGCCAGCCGGCGTAGAGCTGTGTTCTCTTTTCCGCTGCCATCTGTGGCTCAAAGGTGTGATCAATATTCCAATTCTGGCGCAGTGCCGCCACATTATCCCAGAAGCCGACCGCTAACCCGGCAGCGTAGGCTGCGCCTAGAGCCGTGGTCTCGGTCACGGTGGGGCGGATGACGGGCACGTCCAAGATATCGGCTTGGAATTGCATGAGTAGCTCGTTGGCGACCATCCCGCCATCAACTTTGAGTGCCTGTAACGCTACGCCGGAGTCTCGTTCCATGGCCTCCAAGACGTCCCGGGTCTGGTAGGCCGTGGATTCCAGGGCTGCACGGCAGATGTGCTGCTTGTTGATGTAGCGGGTCAGCCCTACCAGCACGCCCCGCGCGTCGCTGCGCCAATACGGGGCGAAGAGGCCGGAGAAGGCCGGGACGAGGTACATGCCACCGGCGTCGTCTACCTTGCGGGCCAGCTCCTCGATTTGAGGAGCGCGCTCAAAGAAACCTAAGTTATCGCGGAGCCATTGGACCAGCGCGCCGGTGATCGCGATGGAGCCTTCCAACGCATAGACGGGGGGTTCGTTGCCGAATTGATAGCCGAGCGTGGTGAGTAGACCGTTTTTCGAGGGGACAATCTCCGGGCCGGTGTTGAGCAGCATAAAGCAGCCGGTGCCGTAGGTGTTTTTGGCCTCGCCGGGCGAGAAGCAGGTCTGGCCGACCAAAGCTGCTTGTTGATCGCCTAGGTCTCCGGTGATAGGCAGTATCTCACCGAAAGGGCCATCTTTGCGGGTGAAGCCGTAAGGTCGCGCCGCGCTGGAAGGGCGAATCTCCGGTAGCATGGAGCGCGGGATGCCCATGATCTCCAGAATATCGGTGTCCCAGGAGAGCGTCTGGAGATCCATGAGCATGGTGCGGCTGGCGTTGGTCACGTCGATGATATGGGCGCCGCCCTGTGAGCCACCGGTAAGCCGCCAGATGATCCAAGAGTCCATGGTGCCGAAGAGCGCATCCCCGCGCGTTGCGTCCCGGCGCACTGCCGGGACGTTTTCCAGCAGCCATTTGAGCTTGGGGCCGGCGAAGTAAGTCGCCAGGGGGAGGCCCACTTGCGCGCGGAAGCGATCTTGTCCGCCCTCCCGGGCCAGCTGGTCACAGATCTGCTTGGTGCGCGTATCTTGCCAGACGATGGCGTTGTGGAGCGGCTCCCCGGTATAGCGATTCCAGACCATCGTGGTCTCGCGCTGGTTGGTGACGCCTACGGCAGCAATCGCGCCGCTGGGAATGTTCCCTTGCGTCAACGTCTGGCGGACAACTTTCTGAGTGGTCTCCCAGATCTCTTGAGGGTCATGTTCAACCCAGCCGGGCTGGGGATAGAGTTGCTTATGTTCCTCGTAGGCCCAGATGACGGGATGTCCACCGTGATCAAAGAGAATGCAGCGACTTCCCGTAGTGCCCTGGTCTATGGCAGCGATATATTGCTGGGGCATGTAAGCCTCTGAAAGATGCTATTCTTCTTCTCTTGCCTGAGAGCCTAGCCGTTTGGCTAGCGTTTGCAGCTGCAAGAAGCCGATGGGTTTCAATAGTACCAGATCGGCTTGCGGCTCAACCATCTCGGCTAAATGCGAATCGGCGGTGGTGACGAGTACCTGGGTTTTTGCTAATTCAGGGGTGGCGCGGATACGGGTTAGTATCTCGCGTCCCCCGACATTCGGTAGATGTAGGTCCAGAATTATGATGTCTGGGGAGATGCTGTCTAAGCGCGCCATAGCTTCTGCGCCATCGTTGATCACCTCGGTGGTGAAACCGCCGGCTTTCAACGCCTCGGAGAAGATGGTGGCCAGATCGACTTCGTCTTCGATAATGATTGCGTGTAACTGTTTCATGCAGCCTCCTTAATGTGGTGCGGTAAAGGGTATAATTGCTGTGAATTTACTGCCCTCGTTGATCTCACTGGCAACGATGATCCTGCCGCCCATCAACTCGATCAGTTGTCGGGAGATAGAGAGTCCTAAGCCTACGCCTTTGCGTCTGCGCGTTACCGAGGCATCTACCTGCCGGAAGGCCTCAAAGATACTCTCTTGAGACTTTACGGGAATGCCGATGCCAGTATCCCTTACTTCCATAGCCCAATGAGCGCCGTCAAAACGGTAAGCTCTTATATTGACTTGGCCTTTATCGGTGAATTTGAGGCCGTTGTTGACCAGATTGACTAGAATTTGATGTAAACGTCCCTGGTCGCCATACAGTGTAGCTGCCAGCTCCGGAGCTACCTCGCTGGTCAATTCTAATCCGCGTTGCTTGGCTAGCATCTTCATGCTGGTGTGTACGTCGTCTATTAACTCAACCGGAGAAAAAGATGTCGGGTGAAGTGCGAGCTGCCCGGCTTCAATGCGCGTTTTATCCAGTAGATCGTTGACAATTTTAATCAGTCGTTTGGTATTTGCCAGAACGCGTTCCACGGCCGATTGTTGCTCGTTGGTGAGAGCACCGTAAATGCTGACCAACAACATCTGGGTGAAGCCTTGTATACTGGTGAGAGGAGTGCGCAGCTCATGTGAGACCATGGCCACGAAGAGCGATTTGAGACGGTCAAGTTCGCGGAGATGAGCGTTGGCCTCCTCCAGTTGCTGGTTGGCCTCTTCTAACTCGCGGGTGCGCTCCTCGACGCGCAGTTCCAGGTCACGGTTGAGCACGCGGAGCTCTTGGAGTGTGGCTTCCAAGCTGCGCGAGGCGAGCCAGGAGACCAGCGCCACCGCGAAGAAACCTAACATGGTGGGGACACCGGGAGTAGAATCCAATACAAATATATCGAGGGAGGCTATTAAGAGGCTGCTTACGCCCGCCATGAGAAAACTGGCCCAGGGAGACAAGATAAAGCTGGCCATGATGATGGGCACGGTGAAGAGAAAGGTGCTGCGGCCGTTCACGATTTGAGCAGGTTCGTCACTGAGAACTAAGATGATGGTAAAGAGCGCTAGAAAGAGAATACTGGCTGTCTGCGCAGACCGATAATGATTTACTGCAAAAATTAGAATCGTACTACCTAACATGATGAAACTGCCCATATAAAGTGGGCCAACGTTTGTTTCTAGGGTAGACAAGTCAGCTATAATTGTTACCAGTAGTACTAGTAGTGAAAGCGCAGCAAGACCTAGCAACAATATGTTTAATAATTGTCCCCGGCGTTTATTATCGGGGTCGTCCGAATGAATTTCCAGGAGTGATTTTAAGTTTTTCATTTTCTTGTTCTCGGATAATGTTATGTGAATGTTTTGTTGTAAAGGATTAATGCTGATAATGCAGCTGACTTGATTATATCATAGGGCGTGTATAGAGGTTTGGCAATCCATAGTGAAGGGTAATTGAATTTGTCTGTTCTATACGTTCGCATCAAGTATGTAGCCCCTCTATGCAATACATCAGGATCAATTGGTTCTATTTGATGATAGTGTAACAATGCATTTAGTACATAAGCCGTTTCCTCAAGAGTTCCTCGTGTGAAAAATCCCCAGGAACCATCTTGGCGTTGAGTGTGTAGTAACCAATCTAAAGTATCTTTACAGGCATGAGCTAAATAGAGCGCTTCTTTGGTTAATGCTACAAGAGCATGAGCAGTAGCGTAATAGGGAGACGCATGCCATTTGTCAATCCAATACATGTTATACTTTCTCTGGTTGAGTAACATAATAGCAATATGCTTTTTTAATTGCTCAAGATTTGGATAATTAGGAATTAAATTTATGGCTTCTAGAGCGTGTACATTAGTACCGACGCTGACGTTGCGTTCATAGTTGTATGTTTGGAAAACATGATTTTCAGTAGCTTCGAATTGGATTAAGATAGCTGGATCAATTTCATACCCTGCTTTCAGTAATACGTGAGCACAGACAGATGTTGTGTCGCCATCAGGAACGGTGAAGGTTGGATCAAATCCAACGCCATTGGGATTGATGGCGGTGTGGAGTTTGCTCAATACCTGCGGAGCAACTAATTGTTCCGGTGGTAATCCACAAGCTATAAAATTACCTAAAACCCATCCCAGCTCAAACGTGCGAAATGGATAGACCGTTATGATATGATCTGGCTTTAGGTTATCTAGGTAAGCAATTGCCCGTTCATCATCAGGGCAGAGTGTTAGATAATATGCGGTAGCAGCCGGCGAGTTTCCTATTGCGCCATTGGCATTTACTATTTTTTGTAAATTCTCTTTATTGGCTTTGTGCCCCAAAAATTCCAGGGAATATACAGTTGAGGATCGCGGAGAATAGAGCATGTGGAGAGGGATTAACTTAAGTTTAGCCGTTTGGATCTCCCCGTAGCCGCAAGTGTGATTGGGTACATCCAAGCCGAGTTCAGCAGCTTCACCTAATAGAGTCGGGACAATCAGCTCAAAGCCCACCAGCTCAAAAGGGTCGCGAGGCAGCAGGTGTAGATGGTGCCAGATGTAGTACTCAGCGCGTTTGATTGCTCCTTGGGACTGGGCATTATGTCCATTTTCGTAGAGGGCGATAGCCGAGACTAATGTGCAGATAATGCGGTCGTGGTAATATTCGATCTGCCCGCCCCAACTGCCGTCGGGATGTTGGTTTTCCAGCAACCAATCGATCAGATCGGGCCAGCGAGGATCGCCATCCGGCGTCTTGACCCGCGCCATCCAGCCGATATCGTAGGGGCTGGGACCCATGCGTTGATCTAAATTCTGAACCAGCTGCTTGGCTTCTGCGATGTAGTCCATAAGAGATCCTTGTGGGTATTTTCAGCGTCTCAGCGTGTTAACGGCGTGCTGCGGTCTTCGATGAGCTGCGCAGGTTCGTTGCTAAGAACTAAGACGATGGTAAAGAGCGCTATGAAAAAGAGTGCTGGCTGTCTGCACAGACCGGTAACGGTTGATGGCGAAAAGAATTATTATGCCACTTAATAGAAGTATTCCGCCTAGGTACAATTCCCCGCTTAATTCGCTCTCTGGAATTATGATTTTGATGAGAGCCGTTGCCACTAGCATCAAAATGGTGAGTCCGGCGACACCTATAAGCAAGATGTTTAATAGTTCCCCTCGACGGGTGTCATTTGGATCACTCGTGTTAATTTTAAGTATTTGAGATGTAATTTTTCGCATAATGGGCCTTGATTTTCCTCACCTTTATGGCGGGGAGGTTAATGGGTCTCTGGGACTTTGCCTGGTTAGTGTATCACGACGTAAATTTCTCACCACAGATTGCACTGATTTCTAATTTTTTTCGTGTTAATTCGCGCCATTCGCGGTTGCTTGTGGCTTGACCATGCGAAATCCTAAAGAGCCTGGTCAATTAAATGTCTCGTTATATAGCATCAAAGTGGAAAGGATCGCAGAATGAACGATATTGTAAGGTAGAAATAAACTTTTTATAATCCAAAGGGCCGGATATTCTAAAGTTTCTTTATGGTATGCTTGGAATAGATACTCTGCACCTCGGTGTATGATATCTGGTTCAACGTGTTTGTAGCGATTGTAATGTAGGAGGGTCATTAACACATAGGCCGTCTCTTCTGCGGTGCCGCGATCGAAGAATCCCCATGAACCATTGTCGCGCTGAGTATGCTCAAGCCAATCAATAGTGTAATGACAAGCATGAGCGAGGTAAGATTCATCTCCTTTTAATATTGCTATAAAAGCATGAGCCGTTGCATAATATGGCGAGGCGTGCCACTTGTCAGTCCAATAGAGATTGTATTTTCGATTCTCAAGTAACATTAAAGTAATTTGTTTACTGAGTTTTCTTCGATTGGGATAGTCAGGCATCATTTGTAGGGCGTTTAGGGCATGGGTATTTGTGCTTACACTGATATTGCGCTCGTAGCTATAGGTGTGAAACACACCCTTTTCTTTGTCTTCAAAGTGAGCTAGAATTGAGGGATCAACATTGTAACCCGCTTTAAGCAATATGTAACAACTAACTGAAGTGCAATCGCCATCCGGGACAAAAGTAATATCTGATCCTACTCCTGTTGGACCGAGCGCGGATTTTAATTCCGCCCAAATTTCCGCTCCGGCAAATTCGGTGATAGAAATATCTGAGAAAGCCAAGTTGTTCAGAACCCATGTCAGTTCAAAAATACGAAATGGGTATACTGGAATAACAGAGCGCTGATGCTTGCGGGTTGTCTCAAGATAGTTCAGGGCATCTGTATTGGTATTGTTAAGTGTTAAGTAATATGCTGTAGCGGCCGGAGAGTTTCCTAGTGAACCAAGTGTATTGAGGGCTTTCTCTAGCTGAGCGGTATCCCCCGAGTGTCCCATAAATTCTAGCGAGAATACGGTTGAGAGATCAGGTGAGTATAATTTTTCAGGCGGGATTAATTGAAGTTTAGCCGTTTGGATTTCTCCATAGCCGCAAGTATGATTGGGCATATCCAAGCCAAGTTCAGTAGCTTCACGCAATAGAGTCGGTACAATCAGCTCAAAACCCACCAGCTCAAAAGGATCGCGAGGTAGCAAGTGTAGATGGTGCCAAACGTAGTGCTCTGCGAGTTTGACGGCTTTTTGGGACTGGGCGCTATGCCCATTTTCGGAGAGGGCGATAGCTGCGATCAATGTGCAGATGATGCGGTCGTGGTAATATTCGATCTGCCCGCCCCAACTGCCGTCGGGATGTTGGTTTTCCAGTAGCCAATCAATTTGATCAGGCCAGCGGGGATCGCCGTCCGGCGTCTTGACCCGCGCCATCCAGCCGATATCGTAGGGGCTGGGTCCCATGCGTTGATCTAAATTCTGAACCAGCTGTTTGGCCTCTGCGATGTAGTCCATAGTACCTTTAGCGTCTCAGCGTCTCAGCGGCGTGGCTTGTTAACGGCGTGGAAGGGAGGGTAACTTGGGGGAGCGGCTGCCATAATTTACCATTATACTGCTGGCGTCCCACGCCGAGAACGTGGTGGCGGTTGGCGGTGTAGAATGTTTGTAGCTCTTGCCATTCGGTCGCCGTAAGCGAGGCGTAATCCGCATCGTCAATGCAGCGAGTGTAGAGATGGTCGTAGAGAATGGCTCGCAATGTCTCCGCGTCCAAGTAAGGCGAGGGGCTGACGGTGAAGTAGAGGTCTTCCGTGCCGGTGGCGATTAGCGGCATGTCAAAGACTGCCGGGCGATCAAATCCGATGAAGAAGTCCACTGGCTTCACATACTCCCCGTAGTAGGCGATTACTATCTCCTGTTTGGTGGGGAATTTCCCATTTTCTTGCCGGAAACGCCAACCAATCTCCGCCACGCTCTCGGCAGCGTCGTGCGCGCAGATCCCAAAGAAGAGCCGGTAGCGTTGGTGCGTGGCCGTGTGTTCTTCCAACTCCGCGATAGCGTCTAACGCGCTCTCGTAGGGAGTACCTGTCAGGTGACGTTGCGTGTCTCCGTAGACTCTCACGCGCACATCGTAAGCCTCGTAAAAATCCAGAAACTCGCGCTTGTGAGTGAACCCGCACAGCCCGGCTTCTAACATCCGATTATACTCAGGGCTACGCTCCAAAATGTCTGGGCCGAAGATTGGCGTTACGAGCGTGTCAACACCGTGGTCAAAAAAGAGCTGGTAAAGCTCAACGTACCGCTTGCTGATAATTTGCAAATAGGTATCCAGATAATTCTCCGCTAGCGCCTCCGGATGTTCCAGCAGAAACCAGCGGCGTGTGCCGTTGATGGAGAAGACGCAGACCTGGGGGCCGGCCGCGCGCACCAGCTGGGCCACCTCGGCTTTGGGCAGGCTCTGAAACGTTTTAATATTCATATTAAATGGCCTTTTTTGTTAGTGCGGGGGTGGTATTCCACAACCGCTTGAGTAACAATCCGTAAAACGTCAGGATAACAAACATAGTTAAGGGCAAATAGATGCTGGGATCGGTCAAAATATAGAGACCGGGTAGAATCACGTCTTGCCCAAATAGGACATATCCTCCAACTTGGAAGAAATCTATCAAGGCGTAAGGCAAGAAGATTACCCAAACTAGTAGCTTGGCTCTTCTCTGTTCTAAGGTGGCAAGTAAGTACGCAAATACAGCAATGCCCAATGATAGTTCCCAGACAACATCTAACCAGATGAAGGCTCCAGTATAAAGCGCGAGTGCCATAGCAATTCCCTGTTGGAGAGATTCATTTTTTGTTAGATGTGGAGGATGGTATAGATAACGCAAAACAACTAGTGCCAATGGTGTTAGCACAATCATTTTGATAGCTGTTGCGATTTGCAATACACGTGGTGTCAGGTCAACAAGGTAAACTAGAATTTGTTTGATCGAATGATTGTAACCCAAAAAAGGATCTGTTGGGATTCGCCACGGGTAGCTTCCGGCAACGATTCTCAAGAGGAGCCGTGCATAGCTGAGGTGCTGTTCCCAACCGTATGGAAAGCCGACTATAAGCATTGTCGTAATGCCTATTAGAATGTATGTAATGATGGACGCTGACAGTAATTTGAGAAAAAATCGCC
>JAIOSN010000198.1 GCA_021107605.1 Anaerolineae bacterium
TAGTTGATTTATAGCAGAGGCTCAATTATGCAGTTGGCGCGGTGGCGGGCTTGGTCGGGAGATCAGCTCCAGCTCAAGGTGGCGCAATGCTATGCTTCCAGGATCGCCGTCCCCCGTCTCCGACTAACGACTATTGACTTTCGACTACTGACTTTCGACTATTGACTTTCGACTACTGACTTTTGACTAACATCTACCCTACAACTTCTAACCCGGTTGAGCGTATAGTTGAGATAGTGAGGAGGATTTACCGTGAGAAATCCCGTGATTGGCTGGGAGCAAGAGCAACCAGTCCCCCACCATAGTTTTAACGATTATCTGCACGCCCGCGAGGGACGGCTCTATTACGAAGAGCTGGATCTGGCGCAATTATTTGTTGGGGGCCGGGAGGATCAGGGGCTAGGCCGGACTCTCCCCAGCCCGTTAGAGATCATCTACTTGCCCAAGATACGTGAGAAGATCGCGCGGATGCGCCAGCTCTTTGCGGACGTGAGCGCCGAGGTGGGATACGCCGGCCGTTTCCATTACGCTTATGCCTCCAAAGCCAACGCTGCGGAGGAGGTGCTCCGCACGGCGTTGGAGGTCGGCGCTCATTACGAGATGTCCTCGGCGGTGGATGTGGAGATCGCGCGGTTGATGCTGGCTGCCGGGAAGCTGTCTCCAGAGCAGCTGGTGATCTGCAATGGGTTCAAGGATGTGGGGAGCGTTTACGCGGCCCAGATCATCCAGCTCAAGCGGGAAGAGCATGATAATGTGATTCCCGTGGTGGAGGATAGAGGCGAGTTGGCTCCGCTGATCGCCTCTGGCCTTGATTTCGAGATGGGGTTGCGACAGAAGTGCTACGGCCCGCATCGGGGGCAAGCGGAGATGGATGAGGCCGATTCCCGTTTTGGCATGGATGTGGAGACCATCTGGCAAGCTGCTCAGGAGATTGAACGGGCGCCGCACCTCACCCTCAAACTCTATCATGCCATGGTCGGTAGCCAGATTGTGGACGCTGATGATTTCCTCACCTGGCTGGAAATCCCCATTGAGATCTACGCCCGTTTGCGGCAGCAACATCCCACGCTCACCATCTTCGACTTTGGGGGCGGGATGCCGGTTCCCATGACGCTTAACTTCGCTTTCGATTATCGCTCTTTTGTGCGCCGTTTGTTGGTGCTGTTGCAGGAGGCTTGCCAACGGTATGCCGTTCCCGTCCCTGATGTGTTGGGGGAGTTCGGGCGTTACACTACGGCTGAACATGGGGCGCACCTCTTCAAAATCGTTACCGTGAAGGAAAATAACTCTGTGTTGCCCTGGTACCTTATCAACGGCTCCATTATGACTTCCTTCCCCGACAGCTGGGCTTTGAGCGAACACTTTATCGTCTTGCCGCTGACGCATTTAGATAAACCTTTCCGCCGAGTGCGGTTGGGAGGGATGACTTGCGATAGTGACGACATCTATCCCCCCAAAGGCAGTTCAGCGCCGCTCTATTTGCCGGTAGAGACGGAGGATTTGTATGTTGGTTTCTTCGGCATTGGGGCCTATCAGGAGATGTTAGGCGGGGTAGGGGGGAGTAAGCATTGCGTTTTGCCGGAGGCCAATGAATTGCTAGTAGATCGAGATACGGAGGGGCGATATCAATTTCGCATTCTCCGGGGACAGATGTATACTGATGTTTTACGCAATCTAGGCTACTGGGGCTATCAAGAACTTTAGGATGGGGAGCTACTTATGGATAAGTTGAATCAAACTCGCATAATCTTCATCGTCATTGTGGGGCTAGCGCTGTTGGTTGTTTGTGGCGCTTTGGCTTTTAATTTCATCAAGGGATTAACTACGCCCGACAGCACCCCGACTCCAATTGCCAGCGGCGGGCCTAATCCCACGCCGGTGGTCTTCTTGGAATCTCCGGCGCCGATTTTTGCTCCTGATTACGATCCCGATGATGAGTTGCCGACCTATATCTGTGGCGCTGACGCTTTTGGCAGCTATTTCACCTTGCAGCAGATGCAGATGTCGGGTCAGGATGTTGAACACGGTTTTCATCTGGGCATTGTCCCTTTCTATCTGGATGACGACCCTTCCTATACCGTCTCGGAGGAGCAGCGCACCGCGCTCTTAGAAAATGGAGTGTGGGATTGTTTGCTGACCACCTTAGATTCGGTGGCGCTCACCAGCCCCGGTATCGTGACGGCTATCGTGGATGAGAGCGCGGGGGCTGACCAGCTCTGGGGCCGTGATATCGACACGCTCAATGATTTGAAGGGCGCGCGGATCGCTTTCTCGCGCGGCAGCGTGGGGGAGTATTTTGTCTACTACGCGCTCTCCATTGCCCGGCTCAATCCGCGTTTTGATGTGACGCTCTTGCCGCAGGATAGCGTCGCGGCCGCCGTCGAGACCTTCAACTCCGGTGGGGCGGATGCGGTGGCCGGCTGGGAACCGGACATTTATGAGGCCGAGGAGAGCGGCGGGCAGCCGCTCTTAAGCTCCAAGCAGATGCGGATTGTGATTGATGTGATCGTCACTTCCCGCCAATCCGTTGCCAATCGAGCCACCGAGGTGCAATTCTTCCATGACGCCTGGTTTGCCACGCTGAAAGATCAAGTGGAGGATTTGGACCAGGCAGCTGCTCAGATCGCGGCTTGGGGGCACAATGATTGGAGTTTCGTCTATCCGGATAGCGCCCGCGAAGATTTGGAACTCTGGTTGGAGAATGTGGCTCAAGCCGACTTGGGCGATAACACGGTGGTCATGCGTGATTTAGAGCCGATCGTCAATCGTTTGCAGATCGCGCAACGTGTCTGGGCCGCTTCGGGGCTGGATGTTGCGGATGGCGAGGTGGACGATTTGGTGGAACCGGGTTTTGTCTCCCGCTCCGCAGCTCAGGCTAACCTGCAAGCTCGGGGGGATCCGGTCAATGATACCTTCTCCATTTCCACCAAATTAGATGTCTCTAACATAGATGCTGCTACGGCGGAAACCCTGGTCGTCTTGCCCTGCCGCCGGTTTGCCTTCCTGCCAGAATCCACGGAATTGACCCTAGAGTCGCGGCGTATTCTAGATGAATGTGTGATGCCCACCTTGTCGCAGAGCGTCGGCTTGCTCTTGGAGGTGAAAGGCTCCTCCGCCTGGCCGGGGCCTCCGGGGACTTATAGCCGAGAAGGGATTTTGGAGTTCGCCGAAGCACGGGCGCAATCAGTGGTGGATTATCTGGTCTCGCAGGGCATTGATAGGGCGCGCTTTATAGTCACGGGCACTCTGCCGCCTGAAGAGCATTGGGAGACTGAAGACCCGACGTTGCAGGCGGAAGATCGGTATGTGGAGATGACGCTGGTCACAATGGGACGCTGA
>JAIOSN010000127.1 GCA_021107605.1 Anaerolineae bacterium
CGACGCGGTGCGGCGGATGGTCGGGAGCGATAATTTCGTCGAGGTCTTCGTTGATACGCCGTTGGAGGTCTGCGAGGCGCGCGACGTCAAAGGGCTGTACGCCCGCGCGCGACGTGGCGAGATCAAGGGTTTTACCGGTATAGATGATCCATATGAGGCCCCAGTTAATTTTGAGGTGGTGGCCGAGACGGTGGGCAAGACGCCGGAGGAGAGCGCGTGGCAGATTATGGGGTATTTGGAGGAGCAAGGGTTTTTAGGGTGATATGTAGGACGCAGATTTGCGCAGATAAATAATGGAGGAATTTCACCACGGAGGCACGGAGGGTAACACCCCACTTAACCGTGGTCGAGACTACTAAGACTTGAAAAAAGCGGGAACTCTGGCAAAATCTGGGTATGGAAAAAACAGACCGGAAACCCATGCACCCGCAGGAAGTATTTTGCCCTAACGAGACGTGTTTAGCCAGGGGGCAAATCGGCCAAGGCAACCTCAGCATTCATAGTCAGCAGGAACGGCGTTACAAATGCAACGTCTGCAGCCAGACCTTCGCAGAAACGAAAGGCCCGCCCTTCTATCGCGCGCACAAGTTACACGCTGAGATGGTGATCGTCATCACACTGCTGGTGTATGGCTGCCCGGTGCAAGCGATTGTGGCGGCTTTGGGGTGGGATGAACGCACCGTGAAGCGCGTGCAAGAAGAAGCCGGGGGCCACTGCCAAGAAGTGCATGAACACTTGGTGGAACAGCCGCGCGATTTGCAGCACGTGCAAGCCGACGAAATCTGGGTGAAAGCGCAAGGGATGATCTTGTGGCTGGCCATGGCGCTCCAGGTCGAGACCCGGTTGTGGTGGGGAGCAGTAGTAGGGCAGCAGCGAGACAAGACGTTGCTCCGGGCCTTGCTGCAACGAGTGCGTGCCGGCGCGCTGTGTCGCCCGTTGTTGTTTTGCGTGGATGGATTCAGTGCCTATGTGAAAACCATCAGGGATACATTTCGCGCGTCAATCCCGACGGGCAAACCCGGGCGTCCCTGCTTGAGACCCTGGGATGGGATTAAGATTGCGCAAGTCATCAAACAGTATCGCGGCAGGCGCGTGGTGGGCGTGGTGCAACGTATCTACCAGGGCACAGCGACGCAAATCGCGGCTCTCATCCGCGTTTCGCAAGGACATGGCGGCATCAACACGGCGTACATTGAACGCCTCAACGCTACTTTTCGCTCGCGGTTGGCCTCTTTGGTACGGCGAGGGCGTGGTTTGGTGCAACAACTGCCCACCTTGCACGCCGGGGTCTATTTGGTCGGGACGGTCTACAATTTCTGCGCCTATCATGATAGTTTACGTGTTGAACTCCGGCTGCCCCAGCAGCGTCGGCGCTGGCTCAGGCGTACACCCGCCATTGCGGCAGGTATCACGGATCATTTATGGTCCGTGGGTGAACTTTTATGGTACCAGGTTCCTAAGCCGCCAGTCTTACCCAAACACCGGGGGCGGCCTTCCCTAGCCTTTTTGGAGCTCAAAAAACAGTGGCTGGGCTGACCACGGTTCCCTGTGGTGCTACCATGCGTTTTGTTAAGTGGGGGTATCTCCATCTGGGCTGAATGCTGCCGTTAGCACTATATCGTATCATGGTTGCTCAGTTTCTGCCACCGAAGCAGCGACACGCGTATCCATGCCTTCCAAAACTCGCCGGAAGTCTGGCATGGTTAACCATTGCTCCTCGAATACATTAGCCAATAATATTGACAAAGTATCTTCATAGCGTCCTACTACTTCACAACTCCGCACTTTAATACCGTTAATCCGGGCCGGAATGCACGCGATATACAGGTCATCAGCCCTACCAGAAAAGGACAGATCCGCGGGTACCAGCCAACTCGGATTGAAGCTCGCCAGCTCTTCACGGTAAGCCTCGGCCGCCCACTCCGTATTTTTATAGATAATCAACTGCTGGCTTACATTGACCCACGTCTTGTCCCGGGTGCCATAGTAATAGCGAGTAACTGCCACGAGTGCCCCGGGAGGCGTCTCTTCATAGGAATCGCCAAGACCGGAACGGCGCCAACCAAAGGGTACATCGGTGGCCATAATCAGTGCGCCAATACCCCTGATAAATACGCCAGTCTTTGAGTGTAGCATCACTACCAACGTACATTCGACTGAATTTATCCAATCCCATAGATCTTAAGTAGCCACGCGAGGTCAACAGCAGATTGTTGCCTCCTTCAAACTGAGCCCCTGCTTCAATTCCGGGACCCGCAATAGGGGTCACCCAGCCTACCATAATCTCATCATCTTTCAAAGACACTTGCGCTCCCAAGATATCTCCTTCCACCCCACCGGAAAAACCTTCAACTATGCTGTATTCACCGAATGCAGTCACACCACCGGCTATAGGAATTTTCAAACCCGATTTACCAGAGAAGATAGTGTCTTGATAAATGCTACCAGGTTCCCCATTCCAGATCGGGAAAGTATAAATTGTCTTGTATTGGGCGTCCATACTTATAAGTGCTAAATCAGCTTCACCGTGCATCTCGGTAATTTCTATTTTCCCCTGAACAGACAAAGGAATTTGGTAATGTAGCACGATCCCATCACTTTCACTTATGAAACACGAGCGTGGGCCTATAATTATACTATCTAATGACCGATACCCCTGATACCAACCCTCTACACTCACAGCCGAGGTCCTTACATGGAAGCCAAACGGCGCAGTATAGGACAATGGCATCGGTGGCACTGGCCCCCGCAGCCCTGCGTGGAGCGGACCGGTGAGCACGCCCGGCTCGTAAGCAGGCTCATCCCCGCCTCCCCCGCCACCGCTCGACTCAAACCGCTCCTCGTCCCGGTTAACCTTCCAATCATAGGGAGTGTTGTCCGGCCGGGACGAGTTGACGGGCGGGACCGCCCTGTGGACGGAGGCACACACCGGGGGCAACGCCGTGCCGGTGGACGCGGGCTTGTTCAACGTCCTGCTGGGCAGCCTGACGCCAATTCCGTCCAGCGTGTGGGACAACGATACGCTCTACCTGGGAGTGCAGGTGAGCAATGACGCGGAGATGATGCCGCGCGAGGTAGTCGGCGCGGTGCCGGTGGCGGGGATGGCGCTCACCGTGCCGGATGGCAGTGTTGAATCGGGTGATTTAGATCTGGACTATGGGACAGTCTGCCTTTCCAGCCATGCCACAGTGGATCTGCCGGGAGATTACGAAGCAGTCGCCGTGCCAGGTTTGACCCTGGATTTCAGCCTCGACAGACCGAGTCAGGTGATGGTTTGGATGGATGGCCTTGCCAGATTCGTGCAGTCTTCAAATGGCGAGGCTGGCATTATTTTGCGTGTTGATGGCTCCGATGAAACAACATCCTTTGGGTGCGACACCGATGACATCTGGTTCAACGTTGAGGGCCAGCGTCTCATAAACTTGGATAGTGGATCGCACAACATACAAATATTCGCGAATAGCCAGCGTTCTGGCTCAATGGTTGTTCACGGCACAGGCGGGTACAGAACATGCATCAACTATTTGGTTCTGGGCGAGCAATAACCGTACTCTCATTCATATCCACCGAAATAATTAATGATACTTACCTGATGATCTATGTTTCTCAGGCCAACAGTAGCGAGAGAGTGCAAGTGGCATCTGTAAAACTTGGCGTGGTTCATCCCAACTTCCTGGATATGCTCTCCCTCTCACCCGATAAGACCGAGATCGTCTACGTGACAAACCCCAGGTCATTGGATGATGCTCGCGTATGGATTGCACAAACGGATGGAAGCGGCTCACAGAAGATCGCTGACCTGGGAAGCGAATTCTGGAGCGCGCCGCCTGTATGGTCTCCAGACAGTCGTCGGTTGGCTTATGCTCTGACCAAGAGGAATGTCGCTGGTGTCCCTGGATTGGAGTTGTGGACTATAAATGCAGACGGCAGTTCACCAACCAGTCCGGCGCGTACTCGGCCAGGTCAATCGGTGCTGCATCTCCAACGTGGAACAGCCAACCGGTCGCGGTCTGGATGGCCACGCCGCAATGACCACGCGTATGTCCGAACAGCGGCGCCAACCACATCTCCGGTTCAAATGGCAAGCGGATCGCCCCAAAGTTCAACCAACTCTCACCGGTATCATCGTAGAGCACAAATTCCGGCTGATGGGC
>JAIOSN010000316.1 GCA_021107605.1 Anaerolineae bacterium
CCAACCAAGCCTCTTGCCACTCCTCACGGAGCGGGAGCTTGCGCGTCCGCTCCGCCGCTTGCGAAGGCCATCTCTCCCACTCCAGCCGCTGCTGGTTTTGTTCCTGCGGTTGTTCTTTACCTGTTTGCTTCTCTTTCTCTACGTTCATCTTCACCGCCCCAACTTTCAACTTGCAACTTTTAACTTGTAACTTTCAACTTGCAACTCGCAGTTCCGCAAACAACGCCTCATAACCATCCACCGTCCTACTTGTAGAGAACCTGGCTTCAATTTCCGCACGCGGGCGGAGGTAAGCCTCACGCTTATCCAACACCTTGAGGATCGCCGTCGCTAAACTGTCCGCGTCCCCGATGGGCACGATCTTGCCCATGCCTGTCTGGAGCACCGGCTGGCGGACGCCGGGCAGGTCACTGGCCACGGAAGGCGTCCCGCTGAACATCGCCTCCACCTGCACCAGGCCAAAAGACTCGGTGGAATTGAGGCTGGGCACCACCAAGAGATCAAGATTAGGATAGAAGGCGGCCATTTGCAAGGGCGTGAGAAGACCCAAGAATCTCCACTGCCCGTTATCTTGATAGCGGCGGATGCGCGGCAGCACGCGCGCGGCGTAAGCCCGCTCACTCAACACGTCACGATACTGTCCCGCAAAGAGAACGTAGGCGTCTGGATAACGCTCCAAGATGCGCGGCAGAGCCGCCACCAGAACTTCCACGCCCTTCTCGGTAGCCAACCGCGTCGCCATGCCAATGACCGGCTGTTTACCCTCGGGATTGTGCATCGTCGCAAAAGCGACCCGGCCAGAAATGCCCGCGTCGGGCAATTCTACCGGGGGGGGGATCACCTCGATTTTATCCGCGAACCGCTGCAAGTAAGGCGAGTGCGCAGCAAAGTCCTCGGTATAGGCCACGACCCGGTGAGCGAAGGCTCCTGCCAAATTATTCATGCCGTGGACTACTTGGTTGACCGCCCAGTTAAAAGGGCCAGGCGGCAATTCCAAATCACAATGGTAGGTGAGCACCGTAGGCTTCTTGAGCAATCGTCCGCGTAGCGCCACGCCCGCCGCGTCAAACTGCGGCAAGTGCAGACTGAGCACGTCCGCCCAGCGCACCCACTTCCACGCCGCGAAGCCGAAGGTAGGCATGATCACGCCTTTACTAATGCGGAACAGCACCGGCACGCGCACCACGCGCACGCCATCAACCAGTTCCTCGCTGGGGAGATGCCGCCGGTAACGCGAGGTGAGGATAGTCACCTCATGCCCCCGGCGAGCCAACTCGCGCCCCAACCGCTCAGCGTAGATGGTCAATCCGCTGGTGTGCGGACGGTAGTAGGTCAAAACAATCAAAACACGCATTGACACCTCCGGGGTAGTCGGGTAGTCGAGTAGTCAGTTGGGCAGGCAATATAGCAAATCAACAAATCGGCAAATGGCTAATCGCTAACTGCTAACCACTAACCGCTAACCACTAACTTCACCACCCACTCATACAAGCGCGCCACGCCGGCCCGCACGGAGACCTGCGGCTCCCAACCCAAGACACGCTGCGCTTTACGGATGTCGGAAACATAGATACGCTGATCGCCAGGCCGCCAACTGTCTCGCGCCACCGGGATCTCACGGCCCAGGAGCTCCGCCAACAGCGGGCCAAACTCACTCCAGATAGCGAGCACCTGCTCCGGCCCACCACCGATGTTGAAGATCTCGCCGGCGACTTGATCAATCCGCGCCACAGCCGCGTCATAGGCATCCAACAGATCCGTGATGTAGAGCACATCGCGCACCTGCTTGCCATCGCCACAAATAGTGATGGGTTTCCCCAACAACGCGGCGATGATGAACCATGCTATCCAACCCTGATCCTCCACGCCAAATTGACGCGGGCCATAGATACAACTCTGGCGAAAAACGACCGTGGGCAGCTCATAAATGCGCGCATAATCCCGCACATATTGATCGCCCGCGCCTTTGGAACAACCGTAGGGCGAGTGAAAATCCAGCGGTTGCGTCTCAGAAATGCCGTAAGGATAATCGCGGTACCGGTAGCGCGTCGCGCCCTCCTCCACGACCAGCTGCTCCATGCTGCCATAGACCTTGTTGGTCGAAGCGTAGAGCACGATGGGCGCACGGCCAGAAAGCCGCGCCGCCTCCAGGACATTGAAAGTCCCCAGCGCGTTGCTCTCAAAATCAGCGCGGGGCTGAGCTACGGAGGTCGTCACTGCCACCTGTGACGCCAGATGGAGAATCAGATCGGCATCGCGCGCGGTAGCGGTGAGCAACGGCGCGTCGCGCACATCCCCGTGGATGAAAGTGAAAGCATCCGCGCCAAACTCCGAGCGCAGCCAAGCCAAATTCGCAACCGCCCCCGGCCGCGAGAGATTGTCGTAAACCGTGGCCCGATCCCCCCGTTGCAACCGCCGCCAAACATAATTGGAACCGATAAAACCCGCGCCCCCCGTAACCAGATAGTGCATACTTGCTCCTTTATTAACGTGTCAGCGTCCCTAACTTACAACCTGCAACCTGCAACCTGCAACCTGTAACTTTTAACTTGCAACCTTCAACTATCTTTTACCGTTTGCGCCCGCGTGACCAGCTCTTTGAACGAGACTCCCCAGATCAAGAGCGCACTCGCTCCCAACAACACGCCGCTCAGATAACCCACCGCGTGGATGGCGAAGGCGTAAGCCAACGTCGTCTCGCCAGGCAGACCGAAGGCCAGTGTAAGTGAGCGTTGCACGACAGTATGATACGCGCCGATTCCGCCCGGCGCGGGGAGGATCATGCCGAGAGCCGCGGCCCACGTAGCAACCGCACCGCCCAGCAGAGGCGGAGTTCTCACAAAAGCGCGGAGCGCTAGCTGAAAATAGACAATCACAGTACCCCAATGAACCAACGACCAGAAGATCAACTGCGCTCCCTGCCGTGGGGAACGGAGCGGCGCCAATCCGGCCAGCAGATGGTGCAATATCTCCAACCAGCGCTCCGGCGTGGGGAAGTGCAACGTTGTGAGCAACCGGCGAGCGAGCTCCTCCATCTTTTCCGGATAACGTGCGACCAGCACCGCCGCGACCAATAACATCAACGCCAGCCCCCCACTCACCAAGCCGGCCAGGAGATAATTCCTCAAATCACCCGCCACAATGAAAGGCAAAGTGACCAACATCAACAGCACTATGGTGAGCATGTCCAACACGCGCTCAATCACCACCGTGGAGAGCGCGGCTAAGGGGGAGATAGAGCCGCGCAAACTCGCCGCCACAGCTTTCGCCGGATCGCCGAGCCGCAACGGCAAGATGTTGCTCACCAAATAACCGATGCTCATCAAGCCGAAGGCTTCAGGCAACGATATCGCGTAATCCAACAGAATCCGCCAGCGATGCGCGCGCAAGAGCAAACTGACCAATACCATCAGCGCCGCCGGGCCCATCCAGAGCCAGTGCGCCTGACGGAACGCGGCCAGCACGCGCTCGAAATCCATATCGCGCAAAGCCAGATACAATCCACCACCAACGACCGCCAGAGAGAGCATGATCTGTAACCATTTTCTTTTCATGCGGGGTATTATACCATAGCGGTCTGTTTCAGTTCGGTTGAATTTCTGGTAACGTATGGCGTGTTCTGTTTTGAGAAGCTTTGCGCCATAGATCAGACCTGCACCTCAAGGGCGGCGGGCAATGGTGGAGGAGGCTTTCGGATTAGCCCAAAGCAAAACCAGCGTGCGCACGGATGAGAAGGATCTCTACCCGTGCGCACGCTGGCTCACTCTAAGTCGGGGCGCGCGGATTTGAACCGCGGACCTCACGGACCCGAACCGTGCGCGCTAGCCAAGCTGCGCTACGCCCCGAATAACGCTCCAGATAATACCATAAATGACCTTTTTGGCAAGCATCAGACCAACTTTCTAACTTTCAACTTTCGCCTTTCGACTTCCGACTTTATCAAAGCACCAGCTCGAACTCTTCCCCGCCCAAAACCAACTGCAATGCCTCTGCTGGCGAAGCCGGCGTCTCTCCAAAACGATAATAGAGATAGCGGAAGAGGTCGCGCAAGACCGCGGTGATCACCGGGGACAAGAAAAGCCCCAGCAAGCCACCGAGTTCGCTGCCGATGACCAAAACTACCATGATCAGCACCGGGTGCAATTTTACGCTGCGCCCTAACACACGGGGAGTTAGAAAGAGGTTCTCTACTTGCTGCACACCCACCGCGAAGAGCGCAGTCCAGAGAGCCAAAACCGGATCCTGCATCAGCGCAATCAGGGTGGATACAATACCAGTCAACACCGGGCCGATATTGGGCAGCATCTCAAATAGCGCGGCAAGCAACCCCAACAGCAACGCGAAGCGCACGCCCAAGAGAGAATAGCCCAACGCGGAAGCGCCGCCGATGATCAAGGCCAAGAAGAGCTGTCCCCGCAGGTAGGAGCTCAACACGCTATCCAACAAAAATACCATCTGCCGCAGATCGGCGCGCACTTGGACCGGGACTAGCCGCAAAGTCGCACTTGCCAGCTCAGCTGAATCCTTGAGCAGGTAGAAAGTCCAAAACGGGATCACCATGATAGCTAACAACAAACTGACCGTGTAAGAGATCGCCACCGCCGTACCGCCGACCGTCTGTTGCACAACTTTGCCCAGAGTCGTCGTGAATTTCCCCAGCGCATCTTCCACCTGAGTTTGGATCTGCGGGTCTAAGAGACGGTACTGCTCTATTGACTTATCTGCCAACTCAGCGAAATACTCCCAAATGGTCTCGCGCTCCATCCATAACGCTTGAGCCTGTTGGCTAATCAAGGGCACGACCAGGGAAACAAAGCCCACCACCAACGCGATGCCCAACACGTAAGTCGCCAGAATAGCCAATGGACGTGCGGCGCGCTTAAAGAAACTCAGGCGCGGATGCTCTCCAACCCAATGCAATCCTTTCTCAAATAAGCTCACAATGGGAGCGAGCAGATAAGCCAGAGACAGACCAAAGAAATATGGCCAGAGCACTCCTCGCGCCGCCCACACCGCCCAGACCAGGGCCGTTGCCGAAAAAAAGAGTAGTCCCAACCGTCTGCGCCGTTGCTGTGGGATAGTTAGCCAGATTTTAAGTAGACCGCTCATCCGTCCTCCTTCTCAATCTCCCAACCGTAAAGCTGCCAGGAACGCCTCTTGCGGGATCACGACATCACCTAACATCTTCATCCGTTTTTTGCCGGCTTTCTGTTTCTCCAAAAGTTTGCGTTTGCGACTGACATCACCACCGTAGCATTTGGAGAGCACATCCTTGCGCAACGCCTTCACGTTGACGCGCGCGACCACCTTTCCGCCCACCGCCGCTTGAATCGGGACCTCGAAGAGCTGGCGCGGTATCTCCTCCTTCATCTTGCGGATCAGGGCCGAGCCGCGCTCGTAGGCCAAATCTCGATGTACGATCAAGGCCAGCGCATCTACCGGCGCGCCGGTGATCAGAATGTCCACCTTGACCAGATCGTCGGCCCGATAGCCATCAAAAGCATAATCCATCGAAGCGTAACCACGGGTTGCGGATTTGAGCCTATCATGCAAATCCACCACCATCTCCGCCAACGGCACCTCAAAAGTGAGCAAGACCCGCTTGGTATCCAACGTCTCGGTCAAGAGCAAGTCGCCCCGCTTACGGCGGAAGATCTCCATCACCGCGCCCAGATAACCATTCGGCGTGATAACCTGCACCTTCATCCAGGGTTCACGCACCTCAACGGTCAAGGTAGGATCGGGGAGATCAGAGGGACGGTGAATTTCCCGCACCTCCCCATCCACCATCAAGAGCTCATAAGCCACGCTCGGCGCCGTGATTATCAGATCCTGAGCATATTCCCGCTCCAAACGCTCCTGGACAATCACCATGTGAAAGAGTCCCAAAAAGCCACACCGGAAACCAAATTGCAACGCCTCCGAACTCTCCGGCTCAAAAGTGAGGGCCGCATCGTTGAGTTGTAATTTCTCCAACGCATCTCGCAAATCCGCAAAATCATCCGGCTCAGACGGGTAGAAGCTGGCAAAGACCATCGGCTTGGCGGGCTGATACCCGACCAACGGTTGCGCCGCCGGGTTCCGCGCGCTGGTGATCGTATCGCCCACGCGCGCCTCGCGCACCGATTTAAGCCCGGTCGCCACATACCCCACCTCGCCCGCAGAGAGCCGCCGGACCGGCTTCATATCCGGGGCAAATACCCCCACCTCCACCGGCATACCCTTGGTTCCCGTAGCCATCAT
>JAIOSN010000135.1 GCA_021107605.1 Anaerolineae bacterium
CCCTGGATGATGCGCGCCACGTTGTGCGGATCTAGGGCGTAGTATGCAGCTCGTTCCGCCGTGTGGATGCGGTCGTAGGGCATGGTGATAACTTTGGAAAGGTCTTGTTTCTGTTCAGGATTGTAACGCAATCCCCGGAAAGGTTTAATTTGGGCCATATGTCCTCCAATTTGGCTAATCGGCTAACGGCTAATCGCTAACCGCTAACGGCTAATCACTAAATACTTCCTAGCCGCTTTGATAATCTCGTCACCAATGCGAATTTTCGCCTCTTTGGTCCCGGCCCCGATGTGCGGGGTTGCCACGACTTGCGGCAGGGCCACCAGTTTACGCAAGAGCTCGCTCTTCGGCGGCTCCTGGCTGTAAACATCCAGCGCGGCGCCGGCCACCGAGCCATCCATTAACGCGGCGTAGAGCGCGGCCTCGTCCACCACCCCGCCACGCGCCGCGTCCACCAGAAGCACTCCCCGTTTCATCTGGGCAAATTCCTCGGCCCCCAAGAGATGATGGGTGCCTTTGTTATGGGGCAGGTGTAGGCTGATGTAATCAGCTCTGCGCAATAGCTCCTCAAAAGGCACAATGTCCGCATGTTTGATGTAAGCGTCAAAGGCGATAACGTCCATGCCGAGGGCGCGGGCTTTCTCCCCCAACAGCTGGCCGATGCGCCCGTAACCGATGATGCCCAGGGTCTTCCCCATAAGTTCGGTGCCTGCAAGCGCTTTCTTGGCCCATTGACCGGCCTTCATGGTCGCGTCGGCGCGCGCGAGGAGCCGGGCCAGCGAGAACATCAAGCCGAGTGCTAACTCCGCGACGGCGTTGGTGCTGGCTGCCGGGGTATTGGCGACGGTGATGCCTTTGCTTTGCGCGTATTTCACGTCAATGTTATCCAGTCCCACGCCGGCGCGGATGATGAGAGAGAGCTTCTCCGCTCGATCAATCAGCGGCTCGCGGACTTTGGTGCGCCCACGTACCGCCATCCCCTCGTACTCCGCAATGATCTCAGCTAGCGCGTCAAGTTCGATATCGTCGCGCACATCAACCGTGATGCCCAGGGCACGCATTCCCTCAATGGCGGCGGCTGAGATAGGATCACAAACTATTAATTTGGTCATTTAGATCTCCTTGTTTAGTCAGGTAGTCTTTGGTCGGGTAGTCGAATAGTCGTTGCTAGCTGCGTAATCTATGGATATTGAGGTTATTCTAGCCCCAGGATATCATTGATCTCGCCTAGCAGCCACTGGATGTCGGCGACGGTGAGATCACCCATGTGAGCGATGCGGAAGGTTCTCTCGCGCAGCTGTGAGCCGTAGCCGTTGGAGATTGTCGCGCCGCGCCGGCCCAGCTCTTTGTTCAGCTCAGCCACGTTGATGCCACGGGTATTCTTAATTGTGGTGACGGTGTTGGAGAGGAAGCGCGCGTCGGAGAAGAGATCGAAATACTGGCGCGCCCAAGCGCGGACGGTATCGGCCATCTCTTGATGCCGCGCCCAGCGATTGTCTAGCCCTTCGGCCAGAATATCGTCCAACTGCGCGTTGAGTGCCTGGATCAGGCTGACGGCCGGGGTAGCGGGGGTCTGGTCGCGTTTGTAGTATTTGAGCGCGCGCTGGAAATCGAAGTAGAAGCCGCGATTCTTGGTGCTCGCGGCGCGCTTGAGCATCCGCTCGCTGACCGCGACCACGCTCAAGCCGGGGGGCATCGCCAACGCTTTCTGGGAGCTGGCCAAGACCACGTCTAGATCCCAAGCGTCAAATTCCACTTTCGCGCCGGCAAAGCCAGAGACGGCATCAACCAAGATTACCACGTCCGGGTATTTCTCGCGCACCAGCGCCGCGATATCTTTGAGCGGGTTCATCACGCCGGTGGAAGTCTCGTTGAAGGTGACGGTCAGTGTGTCGTAATCGCCTTTGCTCAACGCCTCATCCACGATCTCCGGAGTGATACCCTTGCCCCATTCCACGCTCACGTGATCCACGGGTAAACCATTGGCGACGGCCAAGTTGTACCAACGTTGGGAGAAAGCCCCGCAAATGGTGACCAGTCCGCGCTGCTGCACCGCCTGACGGATCGAACCTTCCATTACGCCGGTGCCGGAGCTGGCAATGAGGAAAACTGGCTGCTCAGTGTAGAAGAGTTTCTGGAGTTTGGGACGAATTGCACCTTGCAGGTTGGAATACTCCTGACTGCGGTGCCCGATCATCAACGCTGTCTGCGCTTCCAAAATCCTTTCACGCACATGCGTCGGGCCGGGAATAAAGAGTTTCTTGTACATATTTTACAACCTCCTGTTGATAGAGTCATCAGACAACCATGCTCAGTATAGCGGCAGACCAGAGGTTATGTAGTGTAAATAATACCATTTCCCTGGTGAGTATTTGCCAGCCGTATTCTACCTTATTGATAGATGTCTGACAACTGAGCAGGCTAAGACTAACGGCTAATTCACTAACGGTCTTCGCGCGTGAGCTTCTCCACGAGGGTCAGTAATCCCCAGAGTAGGGCGATAGTCGCTGCGCCGGGAATTAGACAGAGTAGCGCAGTCAACGCATCTGCCCAGCCATAGACCAATCCGATAGAGAGTGCTCCCACCACCACTAAGATAAACACTACGGCCCATAAGGTGCGCCGCTCGGCTTGTTGCCGGCGTGCGCGCGGATTTGTTGGCTGCTCGGTCATCTCTCCTCCTACATAGCTACAAAAAAGCGGGGGCTTTTTTTATAGCCCCCGCCGCAAGACCAGTACCTAATAGCGCAACAGAGCGCCGATCTTAGCCTCACCGATTATCTCATCATCCACCACCTGTACTGTGCCGCCCTTCTCCACCACTTGCGCGACTACGGCCTCGGCCTCATCCGCGATCTCTTCAAATTCCGCCTCACAGAAGGGACAAACAGTCGCTTGGTGAGAGAGCGGAAGAGCGTCGTGTAGGCAAAGCGCAAACGTTTCCGTTGTTGGCCTGAAGTTATAAACAAAAACGCCGGACAATGAGTACCCATTAGGGCACGGAAGGGCGGA
>JAIOSN010000268.1 GCA_021107605.1 Anaerolineae bacterium
CAAAATAACATCTTCAACCGGAGTCGGCTCAATACTGTGGTGGTGTGCGCGCTGACATCAAATCTTAAGCGAGCCGAGGTGCCAGGGAATGTGTTATTGGTGAAAGGAGAGGCGAATTTGCCGAAGCAGAGCGTGGTCAATGTTACGCAGATATTCACGGTGGATAAAAGGGACTTGGTGGAATGGATAGGTAGACTCTCCCGTAGGCGGGTGAGACAGATACTCGATGGTATGCTATTGCTTATGGAGCCACGGGACATTGACGAATAGAAGAAAGCATCCGCATAAATTTGATTTCACCCTATCACCTTCTCGTTTTCTCGCCTTCTCGTTCTATCGTTTTTTCGCTCACTCGCTTGAAGAAAGGCCGCAAATCCGCGTAACTTTCGTAGCAAAAAACCTCTGTGGAGATGCCGCGCAACGTCTCTGAAATATCCGCGCCTTGCCGGGCGATGGTGATGATGGGAATTCCTCGCGCGTGCGCGTACCCGGCTTCGATTCCCAACCCTACTCCCTTCTCCGTCAACTCGACGATGACCAGCTCACTCTGCTCGATCTTGGCGAAACTGAGCCGCATCAATTCCTCCGGCGAGAAGTACATTTCTCCCCAATGCTCGACGTCCCGCGCAATACAGACACTGGCTATGCCGGCAGCCGTCAATTGAGCGGAAATTTGTTCAATCGCGGTGCGGTTACTGTTATCGGCATGATATTTGATAGCTAAATAGACGCTCATGTTTTTGACTCCTTTGAAAAAAGATGGCTCATCACAGAGAGACATCGTGGACACTAAAAAAACTAGCTCACCGCAAAGACGCAAAGGACGCTAAGAAAAAATTTAAGTTTCAAATCTGCGCGCTCTTCGCACCTTCATGGTGCAAGCTTTGCTTTTCCAGTAGACTTATTCTTATCCTTTCGCTCTCTTGCTTCCTCGCCTTCTCGCTCTCTCGCTCATTCGCCTTTTCGTTCTCTCGCGTGTCGTGGTATGATGGGTTGTTGTGTACATATACTATCATCATACCACGAGGTGGGAATGCGAAGAGCAGCGGGAAAATCAACGACTTTTCAGACGGGATGGGTGGCGACGGTGGCGGCGGTGCATTGGGCGCATGATACTTATTCCGCTTTCCTGACTCCCTTACTTCCGGCCTTTATCAAGAAATTGGCGCTGACGAATACTCAGGCAGGCTCATTGGCGGCCTTCTATCAATTGCCATCCCTGATCCAGCCGCTGATAGGCTATTGGGGCGACCGGCGCGACTTGCGTTATTTTGCGATCATCTCCCCCGCCGTCACAGCGGTGATGATGAGTCTGTTGGGGATCGCGCCGAGCTACGCGTGGTTGGTGCTCTTGCTGGTGATAGCTGGGAGCAGTTCCGCCGCCTTGCACGCCGTAGTGCCCGCGTTGACCGGGCAGCTCTCCGGTCACGATTTGGGGCGTGGTATGAGTTTCTGGATGGTAGGAGGAGAGCTGGGGCGCACGTTCGGCCCGCTGATCGTCGTCAGTTTCGTCGCCTGGCGGGGATTAGAGAGCACCCCGTGGTTGATGACCCTAGGTCTGTTGGCCTCCCTGTTCTTCTATTTGCGCTTTCGTTCGTTACCGGAGAGCTTGGTGGCGCAGGGTACAAAAACACATCAAGATTCTTGGTGGCAGACGGTAATTGCAATGCGGGCGTTTTTAATTCCTCTGGCCGGCTTGTTGGTCGCCCGCTCTTTTATGCAGGCCGCGTTGACCACTTATCTCCCCATCTACATGCAGGCCAGTGGCGCCACTCTCTGGCTCTCCGGGGCGGCGCTCTCTATCTTGGAGATCGCTGGCGTGGTTGGCGCGTTATTCGGCGGCACCTTGAGCGATTATCTGGGCCGTAAACGCCTGCTCTTGCTCTCGCTGGTGACAACCTCTCTCTTGTTGCTCATCTTCATTCAATTACAAGGGTGGTGGCTCTTCCCCTTGCTGCTGGGATTGGGCTTCACGGCACTTTCAGCCTCACCGGTGCTGATGGCCCTGGTGCAGGAAAGTTACCCGGATCGTCGCGCGCTGGCGAATGGCATTTACATGGCCTTGAATTTTGCGATTCGGGCAGGCATCGTGCTAATTGTGGGAGCATTGAGCGATTGGTTGGGGTTGCGGTACGCTTTTATGATCTCTGCCGTGATCACGCTATTTGGCATCCCCTTTATTCTAATTTTGCCCGTTGGCAGCCCGGAAAAAGCGCTATGACGCGCTATGTTCCGGATCAGGAGGGACGAGTTTGGGATGTGGGAGCGGCCGGGGTGGTGGTGCATGATGAGCGCGTCTTGCTGGTCCGGCATACCTACGGAGGAGCCAATGGTCGCTGGGTGATGCCCGGCGGCTTTGCGCGCCAAGATGAGCTACTGGACGAAGCGGCTGTGCGCGAGGTCTGGGAGGAGACTGGTGTGCGAGCGGAAGTGCTCTCGCTCATTGGGATGCGGACGTGCTATGTGCCGGAGGGCGGCGCGATATTTTGCTTCTTTCTCATGCGTCCTTTTGCGGGCGAGGTCGCCCCGGATGGCGTAGAGGTGGACGCGGCCCGCTACTTCACGGCTGAAGAGCTGGCGACCATGGATCTCGCTGAAATCGCTGCGCTCTCGCGTGCGGCGGCGATCACGGCGCTCCAGGGTGGGGGCGGATTGGAAGAGGTCCCGTGTCCACCGTTGAGCGGCGCCGATTATCGGGCCTTTTTTGCGCGCTAGGGGATGGTTTATTCCTCATAAGGTCCCAGGAAGCGTTCCCCGTTGAAGTGAAAATGGTGAATTGAGGGACTCTTGTTCGATAACTAATTCTTGCGTGCCGGGTAGAGTATGTTACAATTTCCGATCAGGTTACGTGGTCAAATTTAGTATGGAGGTAGATGGATGAGTGGAAATGAACGTGTGTGGCACGCGCTGAGTGTCAAGGAGACGCTCCGGGAACTGGAGACCGACGCGCAAACGGGGCTGGATGCTGCTGAAAGAGAGCAACGTCTGGAAACTTATGGCTACAATGAGCTCCGGGAAAAACCTCCCATCTCTTTTTGGGAGCGGTTGTGGGCACAGTTGACCGACTTTGTGGTCATGATCTTGATCGTCGCGGCGGTTGTTTCGGCGCTGATGGGGGATTGGATAGAGGCGATTGTGATTATGTCCATCGTGGTGCTCAACTCCGCGATTGGCGTAATTCAGGAGAGTAAGGCGGAAGAAGCCCTGGCCGCGCTCAAGAAGATGGCGGCGCCGGATGCGCATCTGCTCCAGGGCGGCCATCGCGTGACGGTGCCGTCACGCGAGCTGGTTCCAGGGGATATTGTCCTGCTGGAAGCCGGCAATATCATCCCGGCGGATGTGCGCTTGATGGAGAGCGTGAATCTCAAAGTCGAGGAGGCTTCGTTGACCGGCGAATCTATGCCGGTGAACAAAAAAGCCTTAATGGTGTTGGCCGAGGATGCCGGGTTGGGAGACCGCCGTAACTGCGCCTACATGAGTACTATGGTGAGCTACGGGCGCGGCAAGGGCACAGTGACCGGCACCGGGATGCAGACGGAGATCGGCAAGATCGCGGAGATGATCCAGGCAGTTGAAGAAGAGCCGACTCCGTTACAACGTAAGCTGGATGAATTGGGCAAGATGTTGGGCATTGGCAGTCTCGCCGTCTGTGGATTGGTCTTTCTGATGGGACTGGGGCGCGCGTTGCTGCAAGGCGATCAGTTGACTTTCAAACTGGTCAAAGACTTCTTTATGTTGGCCGTGAGCTTGGCCATTGCGGCTGTGCCCGAAGGTCTGCCCGCCGTGGTAACGGTCTGTCTGGCGATTGGGATGCAGAAGATGGTGGAGCGTCACGCGCTCATCCGCCGTTTGCCGGCCGTGGAGACGTTGGGTTCGGCTACAGTGATCTGCTCTGATAAGACCGGCACCCTCACCCAGAATGCGATGACCGTCACTAAGATCAACGCCGGGGGACGTGAGTATGAGGCCACCGGCCGCGGATACACGCCCCAGGGGAAATTTCTCTACCAGGGGAAGACGGCTGATTTGGGCCAGCACTCTATATTGAGACAAGTGCTCTTAGCTGGAACTCTGTGTAATGATGCCATTTTAGAGCAAGACGACGATGGAGACCCAGAAAAGCGGCGCATGGTGGGCGATCCTACTGAAGGGGCGATGGTCGTGGCGGCCGCCAAGGCTGGCTACTTGAACCAGGACTTAGCTAAACAGTATCCGCGCGTGGCCGAAATCCCCTTTGATTCTGAGCGCAAGCGGATGACCACCATTCACGAGTGGAGTGGAGTGCCAGCTGCGGACCCCTTCTTAACGCGGGGAGAGACTTACGTGGCGTTAGTAAAAGGCGCTCCCGACATTGTGCTGGAACAATGCACTCACTTCCAAGCCGCTGGGGAGGTGGTAGAGCTGACCGCTGAGTCACGCGAGGCGATTCTACAGGCCAATGCAAACTTAGCCTCTCAAGCGTTGCGCGTGCTCTCGGTCGCTTATCGTCCTCTGAGCGAGGTGCCCGCAGAGCCTACTCCGGAAGAGGTGGAGCATGACCTGGTATTCATCGGCTTGCAAGGCATGATTGATCCGGCGCGTCCAGAAGTGGTGCCGGCTGTGCGCAAGGCGCGTGGTGCGGGATTGCGTACCATCATGGTGACAGGTGATTACGCGGAGACGGCCAAGGCTATCGCCAGAGAGATTGGTATTTTGCGCCGAGGTGGAGTGGTGGTTTCTGGCAAGCAGTTGGAGCAGATGAGTGATGCGGAATTGCAGGAGAAGATCAAGGAGACCGATGTCTTCGCGCGCGTGGCTCCCCATCATAAGGTGCGTATCGTTGAGGCGCTACGCGCGCGTGGTCATGTGGTGGCGATGACGGGCGATGGTGTGAACGATGCCCCTGCGCTTAAACGCGCCGATATTGGCGTGGCGATGGGGATCACCGGGACCGATGTCTCCAAACAGACGGCGGATATGGTGCTCACTGATGATAATTTCGTCTCTATCGTCAGTGCAATTGAGCAGGGACGCATTATCTATTCCAATATCCGTAAATTTGTCTACTTTTTGCTCTCCTGTAACTTGGCAGAGATTGCTATCATCTTCATCGCGACGATGTTGGGGTGGCCCAGCCCGTTGACCGTGATCCAATTGCTCTGGCTTAACTTGTTGAGCGATGGCGCGCCAGCACTGGCGTTGGGGCTAGAGGCCGGTGATCCTGATTTGATGGAGCGGCCGCCGCGTCCTCCTCAGGAGCCAGTGATCAATCATGAGATGATCTCCGGTGTGGTGGTCCAGACTATCGCGATCACGGTGACGGTGTTGCTCGCTTATTGGCGCGGCATGACTTATTTTGCTCCGCGTCAAGGACTTACCGATCCTGGAGCGATTGCTACGGTGGCCCAGACGATGGCTTTTGTGACGTTGGTACTTTCGGAGCTCTTCCGGGCTTACACCGCGCGTTCAGAACAATATCCGCTCTTGAAACTAGGTATCTTTAGCAACAAGTGGATGCAGTACGCTACCGGTTTCTCGGTGCTGTTGTTGGTGGTAGTGGTTTACGTGCCCTCTCTGCAAGGTATCTTCAATACTGTGCCCTTGCATTGGGGCGAGTGGCTGGAGATGTTGCCGCTAATCTCCCTTCCTTCCATCGTTGCGGAGTTGCAGAAATGGTTTATCAGGATGACTAAGGAACAGGTTTCTCCTTCAGCTTCGGTATAAGTAGCACGGTTTTAATAAGTTAGGCGTCTTTCAGGCGGGCTAACCTTTTCAATCATCAGCCAGCTGGTGAGTTATTGTGGAGGTGCAGCCCGCCTGATTTTGTATGAGAACATGGTTCCCAAATTTTCTGGCGATTAGAGCGGAGGATGACAATGGAGGAGCAGAATTCACAGCATTTGAAGTTGGCACGGAGAATTGCCGCTCAGTTTAGCGTTTTTCAGAATGTGGAAGCTATCGGATTGGCAGGTTCGCAGATCGGCGGTGTCGTTGATCAAGATTCTGATATTGATTTATACCTTTACACTACTGAGGTGATCCCGTTGAGTGAACGCCGCGCTATTGTGGAAAGCGGCGGCGCCACGCGGGCAAGTTTGAACCTGAAGTTTTGGGGTCTGGGGGATGAGTGGTACGATGCAGCAACTGGCATTGAAGTGGATATTATTTACTGGGACACGGCTTGGATTGCCGCCCAACTGGAGCGCGTATTGGTGCGACATCAGGCCAGTGTGGGATATTCAACTTGTTTCTGGCATACGATCCGCAACTCGTTGATACTTTATGATCGGCGTGGTTGGTTGCGGCAACTCAAGGCGCAGAGTGCGGCGCCCTTCCCGGAGCCCCTCCAGCGCGCGATTATCGCCAAAAATCATCCGGTGCTCCGCCAGGTGATTCCCTCCTATCGGCATCAAATCGAGAAAGCGATCCGGCGGCAGGATTTAGTGAGCATCAATCATCGGGTTATGGCGTTACTGGCTAGCTACTTTGACGTGTTGTTTGCTCTAAACCGTATTCCGAATCCTGGTGAAAAACGGCTGCTCAAAATAGCGGCGGAACGTTGCGAGAAGTTACCTCTGGGGATGATTGCACAAGTAGAGGGTCTGTTGCGCGCGCTCCCCTCGGCGGATCGAGGTTTGATTGAGCGACTTGATGAATTATTGGACGGACTAGACCAATTGTTGTTGGTCGAAGGGTTCACCACGGAGACACCGAGAACACGGAGGGAAAATGAATTTGATGGCAAATAGGGGTTTCTTGAAAGAAGAGGGATTTTACCACTAAGCCGCCAAGCCGCTAAGTTTCATTAATTCTTCGTGCCTTGGCGGTGAAAGGCTTGGTTTCCGCAATAGAGTCAAGATACGGTGGTTGAATTACTTTTCGGCCGGTTGAGGGGTTTCTTCTTCATCCTCCCAGCCAATTATCCAGATAGAGAGACCGGCGGTAGCAATGGTCGCCACGATCAGCGCTGCCCACTGGCCGGGTAGCAGATTTACGTCACGTGCTGACCAGACTAAAATTGCTACCATGCCGCTGGCGAGAACGATCCACGAGGACCATTGGGGATGGGCGGTGATAAATTGTTTGAACTGCTGCATCTCGTTTCTCCTTTGCTGATAAGTGCAAATCAGATGGGACGGTGAACCATTCTTTCTCGGAACGCCTTGAGCATCACTTCATCGGAATCGTGGCGCCACTCTTCGGCCACTTCGCGCCAGTTCCTGTTCAGCGAGGAGATTTTGCGTCGTGTGTAATCAAAATTTTCCCAGAAATCGATAATCTCTTGGCTGGGATGTGGCGGCA